>CAMRAP010000135.1 GCA_947039985.1 uncultured Odoribacter sp. | reverse complement strand
ATCTGATTTGGCAATCACCGCCTTGTCTAGGCCTAGATTTATGGCTAACTCATTCAAAGATTCACGGCTGACAACTTTTGATCGTACACGCGTCAGAAAGCCTTCGTCTTTATTTGGAAAGAATTTATACAAAACCTCTGCAACAATAGCTCCTAAAATGGCATCTCCTAAAAATTCAAGACGTTCGTAATTAAGTACAACTCCTTTTGATGTTACTGTAGATGCCGACTTATGCAACAAGGCTAAGTGGTATAATTTTTTGTTATTTGGCACGAAGCCTAGCTGGGAAATAGACAATCCATAAAACTCCCCATTTTTATGGAGGGATAGTCTTATGGATTGAATTATTTGCTTAATCACTTGCTAAACAATTTAGTGTGTGACTATTTCTTGATTATTACACATGCATTGTGTCCACCAAAACCAAAAGTATTACTAATGGCAATGTCAATCTTCTTTTTTTGAGCTTCTTTGAATGTAAAATTCAATGCAGAGTCAATCTCTGGATCCAAATTTTGGAAGTTGATTGTTGGAGGTACAATATCATTTTTGACAGCCAATGTACAAGCGATAGCCTCTATTGCTCCTGCAGCACCTAATAGGTGACCAGTCATAGATTTAGTCGAGCTAATATTCAACTTGTAAGCATGATCGCCAAACGTTTTTAGGATCGCTTTAGGTTCAGAGAGATCTCCTAATCCTGTTGATGCACCGTGAACATTGATATAATCAATGTTTTCTGGTGTCATTCCTGCATCTTCAAGAGCTGATTTCATCACTTCGTAAGCACCATCCGAGAATGGAGCAGTCATGTGATAAGCGTCGCAATTTCCTGCACCACCAGCTACTTCAGCATAGATATGTGCACCTCTTTTTACGGCGTGTTCGTACTCTTCAAGAATTAAACATGCACCACCTTCACCGATAACGAAACCATCACGGTCAGCGTCAAAAGGACGAGATGCTGTTTTAGGATCATCATTGCGGGTTGAAAGAGCTTTCATAGCATTAAAACCACCAACTCCAGGAATAGAAACAGCAGCTTCTGATCCTCCTGCAACAATAACATCAGCTTTTCCTAAGCGAATATAATTCAATGCATCAACAATGGCGTGAGCCGATGAAGCACAAGCAGAAACAGTTGTATAATTCACGCCCCTAAAGCCATGTTCTATAGCAATCATTGCTCCACCCATATTTGCAATCATCTTTGGTATAAAAAAAGGATTGTATCGTGGTGTTCCATCTCCATTAGCAAAGTTTACACTCTCTTCATGAAAAGTTTGAAGCCCACCGATTCCTGCACCCCAGATTACACCAATTCGTCTTTTGTCTTCTTTTTCAGTATCTAAGCCAGAATCTTTAACAGCCTCTCTTGCAGCAATAATACCGAATTGAGTATAAAGATCCATTTTGCGTACTTCCTTCCTATCGAAATGATCTGTTGGTACGTAGTTTTTTACTTCACAAGCAAACTGTGTACGAAATTTTGATGCATCGAAACGAGTAATAGGACCAGCGCCACTGACGCCCTTAATTAAGTTGTCCCAAAACTCTGGTACGTTATTACCTAAAGGATTAATTGTCCCAAGGCCTGTAATTACTACTCGTTTCAAAGTCATAAAAATAATATTTAAATTACTTTGAGTTAGCTTCTACGTAAGAGATTGCGTCACCTACAGATGCAATTTTCTCTGCTTGATCGTCTGGAATAGTAATGTCGAATTCTTTTTCCAATTCCATGATTAATTCTACAGTATCCAAAGAGTCAGCACCCAAGTCGTTTGTAAATGTTGCTTCTGGTTTTACTTCTGATGCATCCACACCTAATTTCTCTACGATAATACGTTCTACTCTTTCTTTAATGTCAGACATAGTGTTTAAATTTTTAATTAGACATTTGTTTAATTTTCACTCTACACATAAAACATGTGCATTTTCATCTAAATTCAGATGGCGAAGTTATACTTTATTTTTTTAATGGGAAATTTTTTTGCCAACAATAAACTTTTATTACCTTTATGGCATTGATATATAATAGATTACAAAATGACAAAAATTGCAATATTTGCTTCTGGATCAGGTTCTAACGCTGAAAACATCATTCAATATTTTGCTAATGAAGCAGAAATATGCGTAAAAAATATCTATTGTAATGTTCCGGATGCCTATGTATTGGAGCGTGCAAAGAAATATAATGTACCAACAATTGTATTTAATAGGGATGAACTGCGTGATCCTCAAAAGATATTACATCAATTACAAAAAGATGAAATTGACTTTATTATATTGGCAGGATTTTTGTGGTTAATTCCTGCCTGTATTGCTGTTGCTTATCCGAATCATATTGTGAATATACATCCTGCTTTGTTGCCTGCTTATGGCGGTAAGGGTATGTATGGAAATCATGTGCATGAATCTGTAATCAAGGCAGGAGAAAAGGAAAGTGGCATCACTATTCATTACGTCAATGAGCATTATGATGAGGGTATAACTATTTTTCAAGCGAAATGTCCTGTTCATTCAACAGATACAGCGGAGACATTGGCTGCACGGATTCATGAGTTGGAGTACAAACATTTCCCACAAGTAATTAAAGAGGTTTTAAGTCTATGAAATTCACACATTTTCATGTCCATTCCCAATATTCGATTCTAGACGGAGCTGCAAGTATTAAGGGATTAGTTGAAAAAGCTGCTGCCGATGGAATGACAGCTCTGGCGTTAACTGACCATGGGACGATGTTTGGGATCAAACTTTTTTTTGACACCTGTCTTAAAAATGGAATCAAGCCGATATTAGGCTGTGAATTCTATGTTGCTAGGACTTCTATGGCTAGCAAAGGTTCTCCTATTGATCGATCGGGGGAGCATCTTATTGTATTAGCAAAAAACCAGCAAGGTTATCATAACCTAGTAAAACTAAGTTCTTTGGCATATGTGGATGGTTTTTATTATAGGCCTCGTATTGATAAAGTTCTTTTGGAGAAATATCACGAGGGTTTAGTCATTACATCAGCTTGTTTGGGAGGTGAGATTGATCAAAAAATCATGGCTGGCAATTTGGAGGGAGCTGAGGCTGCGGCTAAATGGTATCAAGATTTGTTTGGGACTGATTACTACTTAGAACTAATGAGACACCCTAGCAATCAAGCGAAACAGAAGATTAATATTTACGATAATCAAGAGCTATGTACCAAAGAAAAGCTTAAGATAGCTAGAAAATTAGGAATCAAATTAATTGCCACGAACGACGTACATTTTTTAAATGCGGAAGATGCAGAAGCACATGATTTGCTGATCTGTTTAAATACTCGAAAAGATTTAGACGATCCTAATCGTATGCGATACACTCGTCAAGAGTGGTTTAAAACTACACGGGAAATGATTGCGCTTTTTCCTGATTGCCCTGAAGCGATTGAAAATACGCAAGAAATCACAGATAAGATAGAGGAGTACTCATTGGACTCAGATCCTTTTATGCCTATATTTCCTATTCCGATAGAGTCAGGAACAGAGGAAGAGTATCGGAAAAAATTTACTGCCGAAGATCTTTTTAATGAGTTTACTCAAGATGAAAAAGGCAATGTTGTGATGAGTGAAGAGGAGGCTCATAAAAAGGTTAAAAAAATAGGTGGAATAGAGAGTCTTTATCGCATAAAATTAGAGGCGGACTACCTAAAAGAGTTATCTCTGAAAGGTGTTGTGAAGCGTTATGGCGAAAATCCCTCTCCTGATGTAATGGAGAGGATTCATTTCGAACTTCATATCATGAAGACAATGGGTTTTCCGGGCTACTTTTTAATTGTACAAGACTTTATAGAAGCTGCTCGTGAAATGGGGATAATTGTAGGTCCTGGACGTGGTTCTGCTGCTGGTAGTGCAGTTGCCTACTGTTTGGGTATTACCAATATAGACCCCATAAAATATGATCTACTATTTGAACGTTTCTTGAATCCTGATCGTATTTCTCTGCCTGATATCGATGTGGATTTTGATGATGAGGGTAGACAGCGTGTATTGGATTGGGTGACTGATAAATATGGAACAGATAAAGTGGCTCATATTGTTACTTTCGGTAAGATGGCAGCCAAAATGGCCATCAAAGATGTGGCACGTGTTTTAAAATTAGAACTGTCGGAAGCCAATCGATTAGCTAAAATGGTCCCTGAATCACCAGGTATGACTTTAAAAAAGGCATATAAAGAAAATCCTGATTTAGAGAAGGAGAAGGAATCCTTTAATCCACTCATTGCTAAAACAATTCAGTTAGCTGAAATTTTAGAGGGTTCAGTTCGACAAACAGGTGTACATGCTTGTGGTGTATTGATCAGTCGTAACCCGCTAATAGAGCATATTCCAATTATGCCAACGGAGGGTGAAAGTTTGATGACCACTCAATATGATGGTCACTTTGTTGAGCCTATTGGTTTGATAAAGATGGACTTTTTGGGATTACGTACCTTATCGATTATCAAGACTTGCTTAAAAAATGTCAAGAAATCAAAGGGTATTGTCTTGAACGAAGATGAGATTCCTCTAGAGGATGAAGAAACGTTCAAGCTGTTTTCACGTGGCGAAACCACGGGTTTATTCCAGTTTGAATCCCCTGGAATGAAAAAGCATCTACGTGCTTTACAACCGAACCGTTTTGAAGATTTAGTGGCGATGAATGCTCTCTATCGTCCAGGTCCGATGGAATATATCCCCCAATTTATTAAGCGTAAGCATGGGGAAGAGGAGATTGAGTACGACCATCCTATAATGGAGTCCTTTTTGAAGGACACTTATGGTATTACTGTATATCAGGAGCAGGTGATGTTACAGTCTCGTGCTTTGGGTAATTTTACACGAGGGATGTCAGATTCATTGCGGAAAGCGATGGGTAAAAAACAGCTCGCCATGATGGCAAAGTTAAAAGATCAATTTATTGATGGCTGTAAAAGTAACCCAGAGTTTGTTGAAGGGGCAAAAGGGAAGGATAGTAATAAATTGATTGATAAGATATGGGGAGATTGGGAAGAATTTGCAAAATATGCGTTCAATAAATCACACTCTGTCTGTTATGCTTATATTGCTTATCAAACGGGATTTTTAAAAGCTCACTACCCAGCCGAATTTATGGCTGCCAATTTAAGTTGTAATCTTTCAGATATTACCAAGGTAACAACATT
>CAMRAP010000134.1 GCA_947039985.1 uncultured Odoribacter sp. | reverse complement strand
TGCTCTTCCGATCTCTCAAAGCTGGAGCGAATAAAGATCGACACTATTCCGAGGATAAACTAAGTAATGCGCCCAAGCGATATAAGACATATAAAGAGTTATTGGCAGCTGATGATATTGATGCAGTTGTTATTGCAACACCTGATCATTGGCATTCAACAATGACTATTGATGCTGCTAATGCCGGTAAACATGTGTATGTAGAAAAACCTTTATCTTGGACTGTACCCGAAACCTATAGAGTTCGTGATGCTGTTAAGCGATCAGGTGTGGTATTTCAGTTAGGGCATCAAGGTCGCCAAACAGACAGCTATTTAAGAGCTAAAGAAATAATCGATCAAAATCTATTAGGAAAGATCTCGCTTATCGAAATGTGTACCAACAGAAATAGTGATAATGGAGCTTGGCGGTATAATATTGACAAGGGAGCTTCAAGTAAAAATATCGATTGGCAACAATTCAATGGTCCCAAAGAATCTATTGATGAGTATCTAAACTATATGCACAAATATAAATTGGAAAAATACATTGGTCCAGACGGTAGAGATAAATTCTCTCTCGAAAGATTTTTTAGATGGAGATGCTGGTGGGATTATAGTACCGGTTTAAGTGGTGACCTATTAACACATGAATATGATGCAATTAATCAAATATTAGGTATTGGTATTCCAAGTTCTGCAACCTCTTCTGGTGGAGTTTATGTCTTTAAAGATGGTCGAACAGTTCCAGATGTATTACAAACCACCTTTGAATTTGCTGATAGAGATATGACTATGCTTTATAGTGCAACACAGGCAAGTAGTCGTAGTCGTGGCAAGGTTATTATGGGACGTGATGCTTCTTTAGAAATTTCTAATATTTTAGAGATGCGAGCAGATAATAATTCAACTCAATATGCTGAAAAAATAAAATCAGGATTAATCACTCCTGGGGAGGTTTTTTATACATATATTCCAGGAGCTGATGATGTGGATGCAATAACTTCACCCACAGAACTTTATTTTGCAAAACGAGGTCTATTGTACACCTATCTAGGTGGTAAACGCTATAATACAACACATCTTCATATGCGGGAGTGGTTGTATGGCATAAGAAACAATACTAAGGTTAGTTGCGACATAGACCAATCGTTTGAAGAAGCCATCTCTGCACATATGGGTACTTGTTCTTTCTTGGAAGGACGTACGATGTATTGGGACAAAGACAAAGAAGAAATAGTAAGATCATAACAGTAATAAATTAAACTTTAGACTCATGAAAAGACGTAGTTTTTTAAAAAATGTCACAGGTTTAGCTGCATTAACCATTGTTCCTCGCTGTGTGCTAGGAGGTAATGGTCATATAGCTCCTAGTGATCAGTTAACTAAAGGTATTATAGGTGTTGGTTCAATGGGGCGTGGTCATATGGGATATGATGGAACACGACTTGTTGCTATGTGTGATGTAGATGCAAACCATTTAGATGCAGCTTCTAAGATGGCTGGAGGTAATGTAAAACTTTACCAGGATTATCGCGATTTAATTCACGATCCCAATGTGGATATTGTTCACATCGCAACACCACCACATTGGCATGGTATTATGGCTGTTGAAGCAGCTAAAGCAGGTAAGGATATTTGGTGCGAAAAACCAATGACTCGAACTATTGGTGAGGGAAAACGAGTGATGGAAGCCGTAAAGCAACATGGCAATATTTTTAGACTAAATACATGGTTTCGTTTTACAGATAACTTCTATGGTATGAACACGAGTGTGCCTAAGATCAAAAAGTTGGTGGATAGTGGAATGTTAGGTTGGCCATTAAAAGTGGTTATTAGTAAACACACTGGCTTCAATTGGAAATTTTACTGGCAAGGTAAAACTCAACTTGAAGAAATGAAAGCACCTGCACATTTAGACTATGATATGTGGCTCGGTCCCGCTCCATACAAACCATACAATTCACATCGTGTACATGGAACTTTTAGAGGTTATTGGGATTATGATGGAGGTGGACTTGGAGATATGGGGCAGCATTATATTGACCCGGTGCAATACTTATTAGATAAAGACGACACTTCGCCGATATCTGTAGAAATAGATGCACCACAACAGCATTTTGATGCAGTAGGTACTTGGCGTAAAATAGCTTTTAAATATGATGATGGGTGTGAGATTATTCTCTATGGAGACGATCACGGTAGTCAGGATAAAGCTTATATCGAAGGACCCAATGGTCGGGTATATCCAAACTTTGAGTGTGATATTCCTAATTGGGAAAAGAAATTGGCTGAATATCCAGATGTTGAACCACAAAATAAATCGTTTAGCGAATGTGTGAGGAGTCGTGAGCGTTTTGCTTTAAATGAAGACAACGGATTCCGTTCATCAACCATCGTAAATATGGGACTTGTTGCTTTACGCTTGGGACGTAACCTTAAATTTGACCCTACAAAACTTGAATTTATTGATGATGAAGCGGCGAATCGACTGATCAATCAACCTATGAGGGGTTCTTGGAGTATTTAATAACAATAAAAGAGAAAGACCATGAAAAAAATATTAGCTCTATTTTTAATGTTGGTAATAGGAGTGTCTCTGTATGCTCAAGCGCCACAAAATAGAACACCGAAAACAATTGTTGTAGATGCATTAGCAATGCTACCAGCACAAAATGAGGCTGACTACAAAATGATAATGGAGAGTTTACTCTCAACTGGAAGAGAAGGGACTACCATATTAGGAGATATGTTTACGAGTGTTAATAAGGCTCCCGTTAATTATGCTTTGTCTGGAATGGCAAAATATGTTACTCGAGAAGGGAAGGAGAAAGCTCGTTTAGCATTTGTTGGTAATATTGGGATAGAATTACGCAATGCTACTAATGTAGAGGTCAAAAAGTTTTATTTGAGACTTTTAGCTGTATGTGCTAAAGATGAGTATGTTCAAAGTATTGATAACTTTTTAAAAGATAAAGAACTGCAAGAAACTGCTGCTGAAACTTTAATGGCAATTGGTACAGAAGAAGCTAAAAAATCTCTAGTTGATGACCTTAGTATATATGATAAAAAACTTGCTACTCATATTATCGGTTCTGCTAAAATTGAAGGACATGAAGATGTGCTTATTGAATGGTTGGATGGAGCCGATAAAACATTCGAAAAGACTATTTTATATGCATTAGCTCAAACAGGAGGAATTGAATCATTGGATGTATTAAAAGATGCTGCTAAGAAATCAGGCTACACTTTTGAGCCTACATCAGCAACAGATAATCTATATACACTTATCAAGCGTAATGCAGGAGAGAAATTTGCATACAATGAGGCTAAAAAACTACTGAAAGCAAGTAAATCTAAAAGACAGACTCATACAATGATTGCAGCTGTTGAACTAATGATATTAGCAGATAAAGCGCAAGCTGTTGTATTGAAATCAGTGGTTGATGATAATTACAAATTTAGAAATGGAGTCTTGAATCTTGTAAGCAAGTGTAATAATCGAGACCTATTTATCGAGTTTGCAAAATTAATTGAGAAAGCTGATAATCCTGTCAAAATAGATTTAATCACTTATTTAGGTGCTTGTAAGGCAAAAGGAGTATATGATTATATCGTAAAATATATTGGTGATAGTGACGTGAAACTTTCTTCAGTAGCTATGCTTAGTGCTGCAAAATTAGATGGAGGTGAAGAACTGATTCAATTATTATGCAAGCAAATGATTTCAGCTAAAGATGTAGCTGAAATGAATGCAGCAACCTCTGCTCTTTCATATGTTGAATATGGTAATAGTAATGCTAAAGCATTTGGAGCATGTGTTGCAAAAATTGTTACTGAAGGATCGCCTGAAGCACAAGTTAAAGCAATTGAATTATTGGCTTCACGCAGAGCAAATGCTGAGTTTTCAGTAGTTGCCAATAAACTAAAAGATAGCAATAAAAATGTATCTACTGCTGCATATAAAGCACTAGCATCTATTTCAGATACAGATCAAATTGATGAGTTAGTCAAAATTATCTTGAGTGCACCTGAAGCAAATATTGTAGATGTCCAAAATGCCATCTATGTTGCTATTTCAAAACTACCGAAGGAGAAAAGAGATGCTGTTGTTAAACAAATGCTTGTTAAAGCAAAAGGGCAAGAAGCTATTCTTTATTCTGTATTAACACGAATGGGAGATACTGGTGTTCTAAATACAATTGCGAAGAACTTTGCTTCTGCATCAACTAAAGATAAAACTTTATCGCTAGAAGCTTTAAAGAACTGGCAAGGAAAACCTATATTTTCACTGTTGACACCTATTATTAGATCAAGCAATAAGGAGTATCAAGCGAAGCTACGGAATGTTTATTTACATCATGTAGCAACTCAAAACATGACTCCTGAAAATAAGCGTATATATGCTGCTAATGTTTTAGCAAACAGTCATAATCCTATAACTCAAAAGAAAGCCATTCAGATCATTGGAAATTCAAAATCTTATTTAGGTTTACTCACTGTTGCTCCATTTATGGATAGTAGCGATGCTGCCATTACAGAAGCTGCAAGTCAAGCTGTAATGAAATTAGCATTAGGAAATAAGAGTTTCTGTGGAGCTGAAGTTATTACCATGTTAGAAAAATGCAGTAGTAAATTAAATAATCCAGATGCCAGTTACCAGCGAGAATCAATTAAGAAACACCTCTCTACTTTGAGCAAAGAGGGTGGATATGTATCTATATTCAATGGTAAAGATTTAACCGGGTGGAAAGGTCTGGTAGAAAATCCTATTTCACGTGGGAAGATGGGCAAAGCAACTCTTGCAAAAGCGCAAGTTGGCGCTGACCAAAAGATGAAAAATAGCTGGTCTGCAAAAGCTGGTTGCATGTATTTCAATGGGAAAGGAGATAATATCTGTACTGAAAAAAGGTATGGTGATTTTGAAATGCTGATCGATTGGAAGTTATACAAAGGTGGTAAAGAGGCTGATGCTGGGATTTATCTGCGAGGGGCACCTCAAGTTCAGATTTGGGATATCAGTCGCACTAATGTAGGTGCACAAGTAGGATCTGGTGGACTTTATAACAACCAAAAAAATGCTTCAAAACCAACAAAAGTGATGGATAATGATATGGGAGAGTGGAATACTTTCTATATCAAAATGGTAGGAGAGCGTGTTACAGTTATCTTAAACGGAGAGACAGTTGTGGATAA
>CAMRAP010000133.1 GCA_947039985.1 uncultured Odoribacter sp. | reverse complement strand
CCTGTTGCTTGTCAAAAATTGCGACAAAATGTAGGTGTTTGTTGGGCTGCTGTCCATTCGGGTGAAACCGTGATTGTTCCCAATGTCGACGAATTTCCGGGACATATTGCTTGCAACTCTAGTTCAAAAAGTGAGATAGTTATTCCTATATATGATTTGAAAGGAAACATTTTCGCTTGTTTGGATGTGGATAGTAATTTGTTGGATGCATTTGATCATGAAGATGAAATGGGACTTAAAAAGATATTGTCTTTACTTTATAAGTAAAATGATTAGATAGTTATAAAATAAAGCAAGAATATTTTTGAAATGTGTAGATACATCTATACCTTTGTTAATTGAAAAAAAATACTAAATATTTAAATATAAAACACGAGATTATGAGAAAACTGACTTTATTATTTTTAAGTTTATTGATTACTGCTACTATTTTTGCACAAACTCCAGGAGCTGCTGAGAAAAATGCAGGTAATGCTGCTTTGAGAGCAAAGAATTATGCAGAAGCATTAAAAAACTATGAAGTTTATTTGAAGATTAATGAATATAAAGATAAAGCTTGTATCTATAATACTGCAGTTGCAGCATATAGAGCTAAAAATTATGTAGTGGCCGACAAATATTATACAATGTCTATTAAAGATAGGTATAAAGTTGCTAGTGCATATTTTTCGAAAGCAAAAGTTTTAGAAGCTCAAAAGAAGACTGATGAAATGTTGAAAACATTAGAGGAAGGCTTAGTGGCTGCAAAAGGAAATTCAAAGCTAGAAAGTATGTATGGCTCTTACTATATGAAAGAGGGACAGACGTTTCAAAAATCTGGTAATATTGTTAAAGCTGTTGAGAATTATACTAAGGTTGCAGCTTTGACACATAAAGACTTGAAAGTTTCAGCATTTGTAAGTTTAGCTGGATTGTATTTTAACAATGGTGCAGGTATATTGAAAGCTGCAAATTCTTATGCTAATAGTGATAAAGAGAAATTTGCTGCTGAGAAAGCAAAAGCAATTGTTGACTTTAAGAAGGCTAAGAGTAATGTCGTTCAAGCACAAGCATTGGATGCTGCTAATGAAACTGCAAAAACGTTGATGTCGCAGATTAACACAGCGATGAAATAGTATGAAGGATCTTTTGTGAACTAAAATTGATTCTTGAATTTAGGCGGAGTGAGTTTACTTTTGTAAATTCACTCCGTTTTATTATTGGTGTAAATGATTCAATTTGCACTATTTTTTTGCAAAAATTAAAATAACTAGAAAAAATAGTTGCACAACTAGAAAATGTAGTTATATTTGCTGAGGATAATAATTATAAAAATAACACAGTGATGATAAAGTATAAATTAACAGCAAAAGAGGAAGAGGTAATGAACCATTTTTGGGATAGGGGGGCTCTTTTTGTAAAAGACTTACTTGAGCAATATGATGATCCAAAACCTCATTTTAATACTCTCTCAACCATTGTTAGAGCACTTGAAGAGCGAGGATTTCTTTCTCATAAAAGTTTTGGTAATAGTCATCAATACTATGTTCTGGTGACACGTGAAGAGTTTAATCAGCTTTCTTTAAAAAATGTGATCGGCAAATATTATAACAACTCTGCCCTTGCAGCTGTATCTTCTTTGGTTAAGGAGGAGTCTATCTCCTTAGATGATCTGCGGAAATTGATAGATTTGGTTGAAAAACAATAAATAATAGTGTTATGGGTGTTTTTATAGTCTATTTGGTCAAGTCGTCAATATGTATGTTCTTTTTTGTGCTTATTAACAAAGTGCTGTTGGAGCGTGAGACTTTCCACCTGTTTAATCGAGTGGCTTGGTTGTCTATTTTAGTTATTTCATTGCTATTGCCTTTTTTTGAATGGGGGAGTTTTGATCATGTGGAGGTGGTACACTCTTTTGAGCAAGCTATTTCGGTAGGCGATATTCAAATATTAGATGTGGTAGAAGAGACGAGCTATTTTGATCTAATAGTATCTTGTATTGTAGTTAGCTACCTTCTTTTTACCCTCTTCTTTGGTCTAAAGTTGATGATAGCTTATTGTAAACTATTTATCGTGTTACGTTCTTCTAAAGTTGATCCAACAGAATTTTGTAGCTTGTTAGAGCAGTGTAAAAGTGTTTCGGGCTACCACAAGGAGGTTCAACTGATTGTTCGTGAAGAGGAGATAGCTCCATTTAGTTGGATGAATTATATTGTTATCTCTCGTTCAGATTTAGAAAATAGTGGTCGTGAAATTCTTATACATGAATTGTCCCACATTAAAAGTAAGCACTCTTTGGATTTGATCTTTGTGGATTTAATTTCCATTTTTCAGTGGTTCAATCCTGCGCTATGGTTGGCTAAAAGAGCCATTATGCAAGTACATGAATATTCGGCAGATACATCAGTGATAGAATCTGGTGTTGATGCAAAACAATACCAATTATTATTAATCAAAAAAGCTGTCGGACAACGTTTCTACTCAATGGCCAACAGCTTTAATCACAGCAAACTTAAAAAACGAATTACTATGATGTTACAAAAAAAATCAAGCAAATGGGCTGTGGCAAAATGCCTCTACGCCCTTCCGTTAGCATTATGTGCAGTAGCTGCATTTGCTAAGCCTGAAGTTTCAAACCGTTTGGATGAAATTTCAAGTGTCGAAGTTACGCAAAATTTTGAAATGAGCGAGTTCTTTTCTGAAAAAAAGACTCTTGTAAGTAATGATGAGGTAAAAGGAGTGGACGGAGATACTACTCCCAAAAAGGTAATAGCGGTTGTACAGAAAGATGATGACATCTTTGCGATAGTAGAGACTCCACCAGTCTTTCCTGAGGGTAAGGTCATCGAATGGGTTGCTAAACGCATAAAATATCCAGCAGAAGATCGAAAAAATAAACTTGAAAGAAGAGTTTATCTTAAATTTGTAATAGAGAAGGATGGTTCAGTTTCTAATGTGAAGATTACGAGAGGTGGTGTTAATGCAAACTTAGATGCCGAGCTTGTAAGAGTAGTAAAAACAATGCCTAAATGGACTCCTGGTAAGCAGAGAGGAAAAGCGGTAAGGTGTTCTTTTCAAATGCCTCTAAACGTTAAAGTTTCAGATGATTATGTTTTCCCAACAGTAGAGAGTGCACCCATATTTCCTGAGGGTAATGTTTCTGCATGGATTGCTAAACGTATAAAATATCCAGCAGCAGCTCAAAAAAATAAAATTGAGGGGAGAGTATTTATTCGATTTGTAATAGAAAAAGATGGTTCAGTTTCTACCGTGGAGATTTTGAGAGGTGTTGATGTAAGCTTAGATAAGGAAGCCATTAGAGTCGTAAAAACAATGCCTAAATGGATTCCTGGTAAAGAAAAAGGGCAATCCGTAAGATGTTCTTATCAAATGCCTATTAACTTTCGTTTGTCGAAACCCACAGCTTCTAAGGTGAAAGAATTGGTAGATGATGACGAAATCTTTGCAGTAGTGGAGGTGGCACCCGTATTTCCTGCAGGTAATGTTTCTGCATGGGTTGCTAAAAATATTAAATATCCAGTAGTAGCTCAAAAAGCTGGCATAGAAGGTCGAGTTTATGTTAAATTTGTAGTAGAGAAGGATGGTTCTGTTTCTAATATAAAGATAATGAGAGGTGTTGATCCCTCCTTAGATAGAGAGGCCGTTCGAGTGGTAAAGTCAATGCCTAAATGGACTCCTGGCAAACAGAGAGGAAAGGCTGTAAGGGTTTCTTTTGATATGCCTATAAACTTTAGATTACAGAAATCAGAGAAACCCTTAGGTCCAGTGTATAAATAAGGGAATCAATTTTAAATACTGCAATCTGCCGAATATACCGAAGTGTTGAATCATTCGACACTTCGGTAAATTATAAATAAAACTCAATAGCTAGCAATATGAAAATAGTATCAAGCTAAAAAAAATGGAGTTCCTTTTCGGGGAACTCCATTTTTTAGTCGATTAATTCTTCAACCACCGATCCAACCAATCTTTGAATGCTCTTTGCCAAAGAATACCATCTTGACAACCAGTCACCCAGTGAGATTCTGTAGGAAAATATAGGTATTGAGCAGGAATATCACGCATACGTGCTGAGTTGAAAGCAGCCATGCCCTGAGAGGCATCAATGCGGAAATCTTGCTGTCCATGGATCACCAAGATAGGTGTATCCCATTTGCCAACAAATAGATCGGGAGAGTTGGCATAAGTGCGTTGTGCCACTTTATTCCTCTTTTCCCAAGGTGCTCCACCCATATCCCAGTTTGCAAACCACATCTCTTCAGTTGTATAGTACTGCATTTTAAGGTCGAATATACCACAATGGGCAATAAAAGCCTTAAAGCGTTTATCGTGATGTCCAGCTAAATAATAGGCAGAATAACCACCATAAGAGGCGCCGACACATCCTAAGCGATCGGCATCAATATAAGGCTCTTTTTTTGCCTCGTCGATAGCTGAAAGATAGTCGTCAATATTCTGACCCGAGTAGTCGCCACTGATTTGTTCCAACCACTCTTGTCCAAATCCAGGAAGACCACGACGATTAGGAGCAATAATGATATACTCGTTAGCTGCCATCTGTTGGAAATTCCAACGGTAGCTCCAAAACTGACTAACTGTACTTTGTGGGCCACCTTGACAGTAAAGAAGAGCAGGATATTTTTTATTAGCATCAAAATGAGGAGGATAAATCATCCACACTAACATGTCCTTATTATCTGTTGTTTTCATCCAACGTTTTTCCACTTTACCCATCGTCAGTTGATCGAGAAGATGTTTATTGACAAACGACAACTCCTCGTCTTTACCCGTTGCAGGATCTACTTTGTAAATCTCCACTGGTTTACTCATAGAATTTTTAGTTGCAATCAACACATCTCCAGCAAGTGTCACAGATGTATAGTTATGCACTCCTTCTGTATGCTTTTTGATCTTTCTGGTTGCAATGTTTAGAGAGTAAATCTCATTAGTTGCATGCCAATCCGAAAGAAACCAAATGGTGTTATCATCGCCCCACGTCAGACCTTCTACATTTTGATCAAACTCTGGCGTAAAATCTTGCTTATCGCCAGTAGCTAAATCCATCACATACAAGCGCACTTTATCCGCTTCATATCCATCACGCTCCATACTTTCCCAAGCCATAAATTTACCGCTAGGAGAGATGACTGGATTTTTATCATATCCCAACATCTTTAATACATCGACATGCTTTATACATAATTT
>CAMRAP010000132.1 GCA_947039985.1 uncultured Odoribacter sp. | reverse complement strand
AGATCCACCACCAAGCTCCGTTCCATTACAAATAACATCATAAGCATTTGCACGAACAGATCCTGGATCGGTTTCCATCAAGTGAACATCATTTGCATGTGGAGCTGTAAATGGGTGGTGCATAGCATAAAAGCGTTTTGAATCTTCATCCCACTCCAATAGAGGGAAATCCACAATCCACAATGGTTTAAATACATCTTTGGGACGTAACCCCAATCGACTACCCATTTCTAGACGAAGCTCAGATAATTGAGGAAGCGTTTGTTTTTTATCACCACAAAGGAGTAAAATAAGATCACCTGGTTTAGCTTGACAAGCTTCAGCCCATAGTTTAAGGTCATCTTCTGAATAGAATTTATCCACCGATGATTTTAAAGTTCCGTCGGCATTATATCGAAGGTAAACCAATCCTTTTGCTCCAATCTGAGGACGCTTTACAAATTCAGTCAATTCGTCCAACTGCTTACGAGTGTAGGATGCACAGTCTGATGCACAGATCGCACCTATATATTCTGCTGAATTAAACACAGGAAAATCCTTGCTTTGAGCTTGCTTTGTCAAATCAACAAATTTCATATCAAAACGGATATCTGGCTTGTCATTTCCATACTGTTCCATGGCATCCTGCCAAGTCATTCGTGGTAAAGCTGGAATATCAATGCCTCGTAATTCCTTAAAAAGGTGACAGATTAGACCTTCAAAGATACCCAATACGTCATCTCTATCTACGAACGACATTTCACAGTCTATCTGAGTGAATTCTGGTTGACGATCGGCACGCAAATCTTCATCTCTAAAACATTTTACAATTTGATAATAGCGATCAAATCCAGCAACCATCAACAACTGCTTAAATGTTTGTGGACTTTGTGGTAAGGCATAAAATTGTCCTTGATTCATTCTGGAAGGAACAACAAAATCACGTGCTCCCTCTGGTGTACTCTTAATCAATACAGGAGTTTCCACTTCCATGAAATTTCCTCCATCCAGATAGTTGCGGATCAAATGTGCCATCTTGTGACGTAACTCTAGATTTTTACGCACCACTTGACGACGTAAATCCAAATAACGATATTTCATACGGATTTCGTCACCACCGTCTGAATTCTCCTCTATGGTGAAAGGCGGAACTTCCGAGCGGCTTAAAATAGTTACATTTGCGATAATGATTTCAATATCACCAGTAGCTATTTTACTATTTTTACTGGCTCTTTCAACTACCTTACCATTGATTTGTACCACAAATTCACGTCCCAACTCATCAACAACTGCTTTTATTTCAGCCGAAGCCGATTCTTCTAGAACTAATTGTGTTATACCATATCTATCTCGAAGATCAATAAAGGTCATTGCTCCAAGATTTCTTATCTTTTGTACCCAGCCACTTAGGCATACATTCTCATCTATATTTTCAAGCCTTAGCTCTCCACAAGTGTGTGTTCTAAACATTATATTCTATTTTTAAAAATCTCTACCAATTAGCAAAAATACTAAGAATTTATTAAACTATTGAGAATTGAAGAGAAAAATGATAAGAAAGTCCAATAACTAATTTGTATCTTTGTGGCAATTTAAATAAAAGCACAGATGAATTACATAGATATTATTCTGTTACTCTTTTTGCTTTATGGAGCTTACAAGGGTTTTAGAGAAGGTTTGATCATTGAAATAGCGACCTTGGTAGGCTTGTTTCTAGGCGTATATGCAGCAATTAAATACTCGTATTATACAGAAGATTTATTGAAGGATTTTTTCGATCTTTCGACTAAATATATCTCCTATATTGCCTTAGCCATTACGTTCATAGTCGTGATTGTTGCTGTTTATATTTTGGGAAAAATACTCACCAAATTTATAGACGTATTGTCTTTTGGATTGCTTAATAAATTATTAGGGACAGTTTTGGGCATAGCAAAGTATTTTATAATTGTTGGTGTATTGCTTCTGATTGTTGATGCTTTGAATAGTAAATTTCAATTTCTTAGCGTAGAAACTCAAAATGAGAGTCACTTATATAGACCCTTTCTTGGTTTTGCAGAAAAAATATATAATTACATTCGATCTTAGTCGAATAATATACTGAAGATGAAGATGAAGTTAAATGAAAACGTGAGGGTAGGGTATACTTATCTAGGCACCTTTGGGGTGCTTGCAGACGAAATAGATATAGTATATTAAAAAACAGAAAAAATAAATCAGATAGATATGAATTTTATTGAAGAATTGAAATGGAGAGGCATGATTCACAACATCATGCAAGGAACAGAAGAAATATTAGCAAAGGGGCAGACAACAGCTTATGTAGGTATTGATCCTACTGCCGATTCATTGCACGTGGGACACTTAGTTTCAGTCATGATGATGAAACATTTTCAGATGGCTGGTCATAAACCAATCTTTATTATAGGTGGTGCAACAGGTATGATAGGTGACCCTAGTGGAAAGTCACAGGAGAGAAATTTATTAAATGAAGAGTCTATCCAAAAAAACATGGATGGTATAAATGCGCAGTTGTCACGATTTATTGACTTTAATTCAACAGCTCCTACTGCTGCTATCATGCTCAATAATTATGATTGGATGAAGAATTTTTCTTTCTTGGAGTTCATTCGTGATATTGGTAAGCATATTTCAGTTAATTATATGATGGCGAAGGATTCGGTGAAGCGCCGTTTAAACGGGGAGTTTGCAGATGGAATGTCATTTACTGAATTTACATACCAGCTGGTTCAAGGCTATGATTTTCTTTATTTGAGAAAAAACCACAACTGTATGGTACAGATGGGTGGTTCGGATCAGTGGGGAAATATCACAACTGGAGGAGAGTTGATTCGCCGTGTTGAGGGTTTGGATGCTTTTGGTTTGACTTGGCCATTGATGACCAAAAGCGATGGAAATAAATTTGGTAAAACAGAATCGGGTAATATCTGGTTAGATCCTAAGCGTACCTCTCCTTATAAGTTCTACCAATTTTGGTTGAACGCTACAGATGCTGATGCGGCTAAACATATAAAGATTTTTACCATTTTACCTCCTGCTGAAATTGATGCTTTGATTGAAGAGCATGCAAAAGCACCTCATTTACGTGAGTTGCAGAGAGTTTTAGCTAAAGAGATTACTTGCTTAATTCACGGCGAAGAGGCATATCACTCTGCTTTAGAGGCTTCACAAATTCTATTTGGTAGAGCAACCTCTGAGTCTTTACGTAAAATTGATGAAGATACTTTTTTAGCTGTTTTTGAAGGAGTCCCACAATTTGAAATTACTGCATCCGATTTAAAAGCAGGTATTCCTATTGTAGATTTTCTAGCTGAAAACACAGCAATAATGCCTTCTAAAAGCGAAGCTCGTAGAGCCTTAAAAGCAAATGGTATTAGTCTGAATAAAGACAAAGTGAGTGGTGAAGAGTTCATGGTAACAGAAAGCCTACTGATCGCTGATAAATACATCTTAGCCCAAAGTGGTAAAAAGAACTACTTCCTTGTTAGTGTGAAGTAGTCATCAATTAATTCTAAGTTCCTTTTCTTGTTTTTTATGGGAGCTTAGAATTTTTTTTTGCCAGGATCACATCTTGGAATTTTCTTCTCAAAATCATCCGTTCATTCTAAAGATTAGTTTTTCATAGGAATACACACTTATCAAGTGGGGAATTATTATGCTAAATAGGATTGTCTCAAATTGTGAGCAACATAAAGAAACAAACTTTCTAGATATTTAAATCTGTTTTACATACCGTATATTATTATGTTTAATTGGTTGTGTGCCAATTCAATATATTTTTTCATTTCAAATGAATTGTTTTCTTTTGAAAAAAAATAACCTATACGCTCTAAATAAGTGACATATATTTCAAATTAAAGTTTTGATAAGGATTAAGTTTTGCTATAATTGTCGAATTAAAGATAAAAAAAAATATCATTTTGTGCCGATGAGGATAGCTAATCCCAAAAAAATAAACATTGATTTAGAAAACAGAATTCCTGTAGTTGCTGCTTATTTGAGAGTAAGTACGGATAAACAGACACTTTTAAATCAACAAAATGAAATCATTAATTTTTGTCGACGGCAAGAATTAGAGGTTTCTAATTGGTGTACTGAAACAGTGAGTGGGACAAAGAAAGAAAATGAAAGAAAGTTAGGTGGATTACTTGAAGAACTCCAAAATGGAGATATTTTGATCATTACTGAAGTCTCACGGCTTAGTCGAAAAATGATGAATATCATGAATATTATTCATCAATCCATCGAAAAAGGAATTACGATCCACAGCATAAAGGAAGGGTATAAATTTGATTCTTCTATTAATAGTCAAGTTTTGGCTTTTGCATTTGGTTTATGTGCTGAGATTGAAAGAAAGTTGATCTCTCAACGCACACGTGAAGCGCTAGCTCTACGTAAATTGCAAGGGATTCAACTGGGACGACCCAAGGGTACGACGCGTGAAGGTAAGTTGAAAGGCTACGCCAGTGAGATAGAAAAGATGAGAAAAAAAGGTTTCTCTTATCAAAAAATAGCCAAACATTACAAAGTCGCCACTGAGACTGTTCGTATCTTCCATACACGTTCAGTTCAAAAAAGATCTACCCAAGAGGAACTATAGGTATCCTATCTTCAGGTGTTTATATGTGTTTAAATCAGCAGTGAGTTTTTTGCTCTAGCGTGCTAAAAGTTGCAACAAAGCATTAACTTTGCGACGAATCACAAAAATATGACATCATGAAAAGTTTTATACTTAACTTTATCAGCTTCTTACTGTTCACTAATGTTTGGGCAGAAGAATCACGCTTATTCCGTTTTCCTCATATCAATGGAAATCAAATTGTATTCTCTTATGCTGGAGATCTGTATACCACAGATTCAAAGGGAGGAGCAGCCAGAAAACTAACATCTCACATTGGATATGAGATGTTTCCTCGTATCTCTCCAGATGGAAAACACATCGCTTTCACCGGACAATACGACGGAAATACAGAAGTATTTGTTATCCCTTCAGCAGGAGGAGAGCCCAAGCGACTAACTTATACTGCAACCCTTAAACGAGATGATTTAGGCGATAGAATGGGACCTAATAATATTGTGATTGGCTGGACACCAGACAGTAAAAATATTTTATTTCGTACGCGTAGATACACCTTCAATGATTTCACAGGTCAATTAATGACGGTTTCTTTGGATGGTGGCGAAGCTGTTGATATTCCATTGAAAAATGGAGGATTCGCATCCTATTCGCCAGATGCTAAACAATTAGTTTACAACTCTATATTTA
>CAMRAP010000131.1 GCA_947039985.1 uncultured Odoribacter sp. | reverse complement strand
ATATGAGTCAACATCTTAAACTCCTCACTCGCCAATACCTGCTCCGCATCAGATAATTTAAACCCAGATTTAGTCTCCTCTTTTGCAATATGAAATTCGAACAAGCAATCAATCACCCTATTCTGCTTCTCTGCCTCTCGATTAATTTTACACAATAGCTTCAAGCTATCCACAGAATGAATCAAAGTAACAAAAGAAGCAATGTATTTTACATTTTTATCCTGCAAATGCCCTATCATATGCCACTCTATATCTTTGGGGAGAGCTTGATATTTACTTGCCATCTCTTGAGGACGACTTTCTCCAAAAACCCGCTGCCCCACCTGATAAGCTTCCTCAATATATTCTATAGGCTTCGTTTTAGACACGGCTACCAATTGTACACCATCTGGCAATAAATAGGTCAGCTGCTTTATATTCTCTTGTATTCTCATCTTAGTAATATCGTCAACTATAATATATCATTCTCTACTCAGAATATCACCCACAAATATATATAATATTTATTTAGTATCTTTGCAGAAGATAAAAAAGGTATGAGAAGGTATTTTATAGAACTAGCATATAATGGTAAAAACTACCACGGTTGGCAGATACAACCCAATGCCCCAACTGTACAGGAGGAGCTAAATCATGCACTGAGCACAATACTACGCAAAGAGATCAATGTTGTAGGTGCAGGTCGTACCGATACAGGTGTACATGCCTCTTTTTATGTGGCACATTTTGATGTGGAGGAAACGATTGATGACACAGAATATCTTGCCTATAAATTAAATAGAATCGTAGGAAAAGACATTGCTATATCTAAAGTATATGAAGTATCTACTGAACTACACGCTCGTTTTTCAGCAACTTCTAGAACTTATAAATACTATATCGACAAGCAAAAGAATCCATTTACTGCCGAATATGCCGCTCGAATTTTTCCACAACCCCATGTAGAAGAGATGAATGAAGCATGTAAAATACTGTTTGAATATACAGATTTTACTAGTTTTTCAAAACTACATACAGATGCAAAAACCAATGATTGTACAATCATGGAAGCCCATTGGGAAGATTCTGAAAATCAACTTATTTTTACCATAAAAGCTAACCGTTTCCTTCGTAATATGGTACGTGCCATTGTTGGAACAATGATCGAAATTGGGCAAGACAAATTAAACATAGATCAACTACGTAAAATTATAGAATCTAAAAATCGTTGCAATGCAGGAACTTCAGTACCTGGACATGCCCTATTTTTATGTGATATTACATACCCTAAAGATATAGCCTTATCAACCAAAAAAGATACTCCAGAATGAAAAATATCATCTTACTATTAATTGGACTTAGTCTATTTTTCTCAAAAGCCAATGCTTTTACGCTATCCAAAGATGCAACAATCAGTATCCTAACTTGTTCACAAGGCGCAGAACTCTATTCTCTATTTGGACATACTGCCATCCGAGTACAGGATCCTGTATCCAAAATAGACGAGGTATTTAATTATGGTACATTTGATTTCAATACTCCGAATTTTTACATGAAGTATATGAAAGGACTACTACCCTACTATCTAACCACCACCTCTTTTAAACAGTTTATCAATACTTATATAAGAGACAATAGGACTGTGTATTCTCAAACTTTAAAATTAGATTCGATACAAAAACAACAGGTGTTCGGCCTTTTATTGGAAAACTTAAAGCCTGAAAATTGTAGCTATCTTTACAATTTCCTATATGACAATTGTACAACACGCGCTCGTGATATAATATTAAAAAGCATAAAAGACAATGTAGAATGGAATATAGCTGATGTCGATTATAGCTTTTGGGACCTTTTAGATGAATGCCTACGAATTTCTCCCTGGTCACAATGGGGAATACATACCGTACTAGGACAGAGTGGCAATCAAGAAGCTACGACTTTTCAGTATATGTTTTTACCAGATCATTTGATGTTTGGATTAAATACGGCCCAACTAAATAACGTACGAATAGCAGAAGAAACAGAAGTACTATACTGTGCATCTAAGCAAGATAATACAACACCGTGGTATCTACACCCCATATTTATATTCAGTCTTGTATGCAATTCACTTATCCTTTTATTTAACAAGGTCAAAAATATTCTCATACTCAATACAGTTAGCTTTATTCTATTCTTAACCACTGGCATAATAGGATGTTTAATTGTTTTTCTTGGAGCTTTTACTGCCCATCCAATGACTGCCCCAAATTGGAATATATTATTGGCAAATCCTTTTAATTTAATTGCCTCAGTATTTCTTTTTAGGAAAAGAATCCCCAACTTCATTCGTGTATATCTAAAAATATACATGGGCATATTGATCTTTGCTATTCCAACATGGTTTATACTTCAACCTGCAGTACCTATGCTCTCTATCTTTATCATTATATTAATGATTTATGTTAGTATGCAACGTTGTAAAAGATAATATCTAATCTTTAAAAATGACACAAATATTTTTTCACAAAAAAAGACGTGAAAAATTTGCACTTCTACAAAAATAGTCTACCTTTGCAAACGTAAAACAAACAATGGTGGCATAGCTCAGTCGGTAGAGCAAAGGACTGAAAATCCTTGTGTCCTTGGTTCGATTCCAAGTGCTACCACCTTAAAAAAGCAATTACTTTCGTAGTTGCTTTTTTTATGCCTATATACCACAACTTTCGGAGGATAAAAAAAATATCTAAAGCTACCTATAAAGACCAGTAAATTAATTAATTTTGGGGTGAAATTATAATTCACTAAAATTAAATATGGAAACTAAACACCACTTAGGTCTAAATGACGTAGAAGTTGAAGAAAGTCGCAAGCAACACGGAGAGAATATACTTACCCCTCCTCCTCGCACCTCACTTTGGATACTCTTTTTAGAAAAATTCAAGGATCCAATTATCCAAATCTTATTAATTGCAGCAGCTTTATCGCTAGTGATTTCAATCATGCACAACGAATATGCTGAAACCATTGGTATCTTAGTTGCCATATTTTTAGCAACTGGTGTTGGATTTTGGTTTGAAATGGATGCTAATAAAAAATTTGATCTATTAAACCTAACCAATGACGATACACTAATAAAAGTCATTCGTAACGGAAATATCCAAGAGATATCTAAAAAAGATATTGTTGTCGGTGATATTGTTGTCTTGGAAACTGGAGAAGAGATTCCAGCAGATGGAGAATTACTAGAAGCAATAGCTCTACAAATAAACGAATCGACTTTAACGGGAGAACCTGTTATAGATAAAACAACTAATCCTGCAGAATTTGATGATGAAGCAACTTATCTCTCCAATAAAATTATGCGTGGAACTACCGTTGTAAATGGACATTGTACTTACAAAGTCGAACAAGTAGGCGATGCAACTGAATTTGGTAAAGTTGCTCAAAAATCAACAGAAATAACTCACGATAAAACACCATTAAGCAAGCAATTAGATAAACTAGCTAAATACATTAGTATCATTGGTTTTGTTGTTGCAGGACTTGTTTTCTTTGGTTTACTTACAAAAGATATTATTGCAGGAGTTTTTTCTAGCGAAAACTTTTTCACATTAGAAACAGCTGCACATATTTTACAATACTTTATGGTTGCAGTTACATTAATTGTTGTATCTGTTCCAGAAGGACTTCCTATGAGTGTAACACTGAGTCTAGCGATGAGTATGCGTAAAATGCTGAAAACGAATAATCTTGTTCGTAAAATGCACGCTTGTGAAACGATGGGTGCTACCACTGTGATCTGCACAGACAAAACAGGTACATTGACCCAGAATCAAATGCAGGTACACCAAACTAATTTTTATGCTCTGCCTAATCAAACGCTTGGCGACAATGATATCAGTACATTGATTCAAGAAGGTATTTCTATTAATTCAACGGCATTTTTAGACTATACAGATCCTCAAAAAGTAAAAACACTGGGTAATCCTACGGAAGCAGCCCTCCTACTCTGGCTAGATAGTCAAGATGTTAAATACATGGATGAGCGTATGAAAGTAGAGGTAGTAGACCAGCTAACCTTTTCTACAGAACGGAAATATATGGCAACACTTGTGCGTTCGTCTTTAAACAATAAGACGATTATCTACGTCAAGGGAGCGCCTGAAATTGTACTTTCTAAATGCAAGCAAATACAAACAGAAAAAGGTTTAATACCTACAAAAGAATATCAAGCAACAGTGGAAGAACAGCTTTTAAATTACCAAAAGCAAGCCATGCGAACTTTAGGTTTTGCTTACAAGATATTGGATAATGAGGAGTATGATAATATTGAATCTTTATCAACGACTGATTTAACCTACTTAGGTATTGTTGCCATTTCCGACCCAGTACGTTTAGATGTTCCTGATGCCGTTCAAAAATGTTTGAATGCAGGTATTGATGTGAAAATTGTAACTGGCGATACTCCTATTACAGCTCGTGAGATTGGGCGTCAAATAGGAATTTGGAAAGACACAAATACAGAGGATCAGATTATCACTGGAGTTGATTTTGAAAAATTGTCTGATGAAGAGGCTAGTCAACGAGTGCTTAAACTCAAAATCATGTGTCGTGCTAGACCTACGGATAAACAACGCTTGGTGCAGTTATTAAAACGCGCTAATGCTGTTGTTGCTGTTACTGGTGATGGAACAAATGATGCACCTGCATTAAATTATGCAGACGTTGGATTATCTATGGGGACTGGAACATCTGTTGCTAAAGAAGCTAGTGATATCACCCTACTCGATGATTCATTCAATAGTGTTGCAACAGCTGTTATGTGGGGACGCTCACTATATAACAACATCCAACGCTTCATCCTTTTTCAGTTGACCATTAATTTATCAGCCCTTTTAATTGTATTGATAGGCTCTATATTTGGTCAAGACCCCCCTCTTACAGTGACCCAAATGCTTTGGGTGAATATGATTATTGATACTTTTGCTGCTGCTGCATTAGCATCTCTTCCTCCTAATCCTAGTGTAATGAACGAGAAACCACGTAAGGCTACTGATTTTATAATCACTCCAAAGATGAGAAATTATATTATAGGAATTGGTACGAGTTTCACAGTATTATTGCTAGGAATGTTGTATTGGTTTAGCATCACAGATTATAGAACCCCTGAATATGAATTATCTATATTCTTTACAACTTTTGTCATGTTACAGTTCTGGAATCTATTCAATGCAAAAGCATACCTATTCAAAGGATCTGCATTTAAAAATATGAAGAAGAGTACAGGTTTCCTTATTGTGATGTTTATAATTCCTATCGGGCAATATCTAATCGTTCAATATGGTGGCGAGGTATTCCGTACAGTACCTATCGACTTAAAAGATTGG
>CAMRAP010000130.1 GCA_947039985.1 uncultured Odoribacter sp. | reverse complement strand
AAAAACGACGTGGAGAGATTGGATTGCGCATGGCGATGGGAAGTAGCAAAAAGAAAGTGAGCAGGATGTTTGTGATGGAAAGTGTGAAGATGGCTACTCTTGCGGCTCTTGTTGGAATGATAGTGGTGGCAAACATTGTTTATTTCAAGGGGATGTTTACTTATGGTGAGTTTCAAAACCCTGTCTATTGGGCAGTGACAAACGACACGGCACATTTTATTATCGTCTCTTTGATTGCTTATGCAGTGATATTACTAACCGTGACACTAGGGACTTTAATCCCTGCATCGAAGGCGGCAAATACTAATCCTGTGGATGCACTTCGGGATGAATAAAAAATAAGAATTAGAATACAGTAAAACAAAAGATACCATGAAAAACTTCAGACAATACATCAATCAATCTTGGCAAATCATCAAGCAAAATAAGCTGTATAGTTTTTTCTATATTCTAGGCACTGCCTTAGCTATTTCGATGGTGATGGTTATAGCTATTGGTTATAACTTAAAAGTAGGAAACGTATATCCAGAGGTAAATAGGGATAGAACTTTGTTATTAAACTCTGTTCAAGTGAAAAACGATGAATTTGGTATAATGTCTCTTCGTCATTTTTCTTTTGATTTCATCAAAAAATTAGTAACAGGAGTCGAAGGCATCGAAGCAGTATGCATTACACCAAGCATCAATTGGACAGATGTTCAAAAAGATGTATTGTCACTATCAAAAGAGATGCGTACAGCTTATTATAACGAAGGAGTGTGGAAATTATATCAGTTTGATTTTGTTGAGGGCAGAGCGTTTACGAAAGAAGATATAGAACATTCTAATCCTTTGGCTGTCATCTCTGCATCTACTGCTAAATCATTCTTTGGAGATGAATCAGCAGTAGGAAAAAAACTATGGATAGACTATAAAGAATTTACAATATGCGGAGTTGTAAAAGATGTATCTTATCTGATGTCTGACAGCTATGCAGATATATATCTTCCATATAAATTTTCCTCTAATTATTCGTTTTCCTCTCGTATATCTAATATACATGGTCAATATTCTGTACAAATATTAGCAAAATCGCAAAAAGACTTTGATAGAATAAGAGTTCAATTGGAAGAAAATATTGCCAAAATGAACAACAATACTTCGGATGGAGAAGAGCTTAATTTATTGGAAGGTCTAAAGTCGTTTGTAGAAGATAGTCTTACCATGGATGATGGCGATAAAACAACTTCTGCTCAAAAACATCTTCTACAACTCATTATTATTGTTCTCATTATAATAATGGTACCAGCAATTAATCTATCGGGTATTATTTCTACAGAGATGGAGGATAGAGAATCAGAGGTGGGAATCAGAAAAGCTTTTGGTGCATCCCGTTGGAAACTACTTTACAGTTTGATAAATGAGAATCTTTTACTTTCATTTATTGGAGGAATTTTAGGCATACTGCTTTCATATCTGTTTATTTATATCGGATATCAATGGTTTCTTGGTTTCTTCATAAAAAGATCGAACACACTCCCTTGGTTAAATTTGGAGATGCTACTCAATTATAAAGTATTGATTGTTGCCTTTATAAGTTGTCTACTAATAAATCTATGTTCTTCCATTGTTCCCCAATATTTTTCGACTAAAAAAAATATTATATCCCTATTACAGAGAAACAATTTTGTCAAAAAAAGAAATTCTATAAGACAGAAGAGTGCATGGATTTTCTTTGAACTTCTTACTGTTTTTGTCATCACTTGGATGGTACTAGACCCTCTTTATGTTCTGAATTATCAGAAATCCATTGACGATGGATTTGAACATAAAGATTTATATCGTGTTAATATATTTAATGAACACTCTAAGTCACCAAAATATAAAGAAGAAACAGAAGAAGAGGTTGACAGGAATAATCAGATTATTTTAGATATTATAAAAAATCATTCTTTTGTTGAAAGTGTTGGACGACAAGACCAAGGAGGCATAATGGAGAGTTCTGCTGATAAAAAGAACATAAAACGTAGCTCAGACGATTCATTAAATATGTCTGTGACTGAAATTTATTTACAAATTAATAGTAATAATCTCGAGGCTTATGGAATTAAGACCACTGAAAAAATAAACGAAGAGACCTTTCAAGCAGGCTGTGTATTGATATCTAAATCCATTGAAAAGGAACTATTTGGAGATAGTAGGGCTATCGGTAAAAATATACTGATGCGTGATTATCCTCGTCGTGTAGTAGGAGTGATTGATGATATAAAATCAATGCAGTATAAACAACCAGAACCAACTATAATAAGGTTTACAGGAATACATTCAATATTTAATGATCATCGAGGTATGTCTTTATTAGTAAAGTCTAAGCCTAATATCTCAGAAGCGAAGTTTATCCGAACTTTTACCGAAGATTTAAAGGATAAAATAAAGATCAACGGTAGAAGGTTGTCCCCAGTAGATCCATATATGATTGCAATAGACCGTCATAATTATGGTACCGTCACCCCACAAAAGAATACCTACACACTAATTGCGTGTTTTGTCTTGTTTAATATGTTCTTGGGGATTTTTGCCACCTTCTGGTTGCAGAGCAAGAAACGTCGTGGAGAGATTGGATTGCGTATGGCGATGGGAAGTAGTAAAAAGAAGGTGAGTCGGATGTTTGTGATGGAGAGTGTGAAGATGGCTAGTCTTGCGGCTCTTGTTGGGATGATAGTGGTGGGGAATATTGTTTATTTCAAGGGGATGTTTACTTATGGCGAGTTTCAGAACCCTGTCTATTGGGCAGTGACAAACGACACGGCACATTTTATTATCGTCTCTTTAATAGCTTATGCAGTGATTTTGATAACCGTGACACTAGGCACTTTAATCCCCGCATCGAAGGCGGCAAATACTAATCCAGTGGATGCACTTCGGGACGAATAAAAATAACAAATAGAATAACAAAAATGAAAAAATACATCAACCACTCTTGGCAAATCATCAAGCAAAACAAGCTATATAGCTTCGTTTCTATACTACTTACTGCCGTAACTATTACCTACTTGATGGTATTATGGATGGGGTATATGTTCCATAATAGTGATATGGCTCCAGAAGATAAGAGAGAGCGAACAACAACTCTTGAATTAGTTGTAGAATTCCCAAAAAATACGGAACAAAAATTTTCAGGAAGAACACTGGGTGCATTAGAAGTAAAAATGGTGGAACAGATTATCGCACCTCTAGAAAGCGCAGAATTCATAAGAGTTTATGATAGAAAAAAGACCGTTAAATTTAAACTTCCCAATAAGGAGAGGATTAAGTTACAACAAGCGATTACAGACGAAAACGTATGGAAACAATTTTCTTATAAATTCATTGAAGGGCGACCATTTACAAAAGAAGAGTTTGAATCAGGTCTGAATGTTGCCGTAATCAGTCGCTCTACCGCAAAAAAACTATTCCACTCTACAGAAAACATAGTTGGTAGAGAGATAACACCTGAATTTCCACAAAAAACCTATCGAGTAGTGGGTGTTGTTGAGGATTTTAGTGCATTGTTTGGTGCTGCATTTGCTCAAATATGGATACCATTCCCTAAGAATCAATACATCTGCCATGTGGATATTATCAGAAAAAGAGGAGTGAGTAAAAAAGAGCTAGAGGTAGAATTAATCGAGAACTTCACTAAATATAGTCAATCTCATGCTGAAAAAAACTATGGATATTCGGGAGATCATGGAGGGAATAAAGAGATACAACGCCTGTTTTTCATTCTTTCGATTATCCTATTGATTGTGCCTGCTGTGAATGGAATGGGACTTGTAGCTTCAAATATTTCTGAAAGAACAAGTGAAATTGGAGTTCGAAAAGCCTACGGAGCAGGGAGGAAATCTCTGGTTCGACAATTGATATATGAAAATATGCTTTCCACTGGAATAGGTGCTACTATTGGATTTATTTGCTCTATGCTCCTTGTTACTTCTTTCGGTGAATTTATACTAACCACTCAGATAGAAGGAAGTCGAGAGCTGTACGTTATTCCTTTTAGTACCTTATTTGATATTCGAGTGTTTGCATTAGCTGTGCTATTTTGTTTTATTATTAATATAATGTCTGTATATATTCCTGCAATGAGAGCTACACGCACTTCGATTGCAGATGCAGTGAAAGGAGGAGAATCATGATTAAAATGGTATTAAAAAGAATATGGAAACAAGGCAGAGGCAATAGTTGCTTACTCATTGAATCGTTTATTGTATTTGTCTTATTTTGTATTTTTGCAAACTTTCTATTAGTACAAGTTGCACCTAGTTTTGATTGCCCCAAGGGATATCGTATCGATCAGGTGTATTCTTTAAAGTTGGATCGAGATCATGGAATCAAAACAGCTGAATCCATACACGAAAGTATTGAAAAAATTATTCAAAGTATAGAGAAGTATCCTGCTGTCGAATCTGTAACAGCCTATTTTGGAGCCAAGCATTTTGAAGGCTATGCTAGTTTGTATCTAAAGAGAGATAGCATTGAAGGTCATGCTACATTTTTCAGTACAGATGAGCATTATCACGATGTTTTCAAGGTAGAATTGGAAGAAGATGGAGGTGTTTTTCCTTGGAAAACAGAAAATGGGAAGGCTAAAATAATCTTTACACAGTCGGTTTCTAATCATTTTTTCGGCGATAAAAATCCGCTAGGAAAAAGAATAGAGACAGGCAATCATATTTCATATCATATTTCTGGACTAGTAAAAGAAACGGAACATTCAACGCAATATGTTCCTGAAAAGCCTTATTGCTATACCACTTTACCTGAGAATTATCAATACGATTTACAAACGTCAATTGCATTCAAAATCAAAGATGAGATAAGCTATGAGCAATTTGAAAATAAAGAGATGGATGATTTCAAAAAAATACTTTCATCAGGAGCAGTGTATCCAGATTTACTACGTCCATTTAAACAGATAAAAAAAGAAACAATATACAATAATGGGCAGATGACCTTGGCTATTATTGGAATAGCCGTATTACTGTTTTTTATCTTTAATCTGTTTATAAGTATGTTTGCAAGCTTCCATTTTAGGATAAATAAACGAAAAGAGGAAATAGGATTAAAGTTGTCTATTGGAGCAAGCAAGCGAATGGTGATGAAAGAATTGATTCTTGAAGGAGTTCTAATTCTAACATTTGCTGCTATCCCTGCAATAATCATGGTCGTGAATTTATTCCACCTTGAAGCACTTGTTGCAAATGGGCAAGGTATAGGCTGGGTGTGTATCGCTATCACTTACATATTCCTCGTCATAATAGTATCACTCGGCACCTGGCTACCAGCATGCAGAGTCATGAAAATAGAACCTGCAATTGCCCTGAAAGAGGAGTAGAAAAAGTA
>CAMRAP010000129.1 GCA_947039985.1 uncultured Odoribacter sp. | reverse complement strand
TTACTGATTATACTCTGTGCATCATTACTAACATTGTTACAAGCATACACCCTATATGAAATATGTAGCAATACTTATAAAGAGTCTAAAGACATTCTCTACAATGCCCTATTGACAAAAACGACACAGCTAAATACAACAAAATTACAATCTGCTTCTTATGCTGTTTTTGCTTATCGTCCAAATTATAATTATGTAAAAATACGAAAGGGGAACATTATAGATACAACCATTCATCTTAACGAAAAAATAAGTATCCTCGTAGCAACGTGTAAAGGAAGTTACGATGCTCGTGACACTAACCTTTGGGATTTGGATTCTCTAGGCAGCTTATTAAAAAAAATATTCAAAAAGCAAGCATTCACACCTCCATTTACTCTCCACCTAACTGACAAAGAAAAAACAAGAATAGCTACCCACAGATACAATATGCTAAGTCTGCCCGCTTGGACGTACCACTTTGAAATACCTTTAGGCTTCCTTGAACATCACCAACTTTCAGCTAAATTTGTTTATCCCATGTCCCATTTATGGAATGAAATCTGGGACAAAGCAATTACCACGCTTATCTTATCCTTTCTTTTATTCATCTCCATATCCTCCCTTTCTAAACAACTAAAAAGAGAGAAAGAGATCAGTGAATTCCGTAAAGTTTCTGCTCAAAGGATGGTTCACGACTTACGTTCACCCATGCTGTATATCAAACAAATATTGCCTATTTTAATTGGAGAAGAAGCAGCAGCACAAAAAAAGAAAATTGATACATGTCAAGAGAAAATCGTCAGTATGCTAGACAACACCAACATCCTACTGTCGGAATCCATGAATGCTTATAAACTTGAAGCCCATCAGGAACTTTCTGATGTAGATGCAATTATAAAAAAGGTGGTGGAGGAACACCAAGATAGTTATGATGATAAACACATCACCATCACCACCGATAGCCAACTGAGCGAAAAGATGAATATCGATCCCATCCAAATTCAAGCCACTTTAGGTAACTTGGTAGAGAATGCCATCAAATATTCGGGTCCAGCTCCTTGTATCGATATTCGGTCGTGGGTAGAGAATGCTTGCCTGGTGATTAGCGTAAAAGACAATGGAATTGGCATTCCAAAATCTGAACAGAAAAATATATTCCTCAAAGAGCATCGTGTGAAGCCGAAAGAAAATGCTATTCAACCGAAAGGGTATGGCATAGGGCTTCACTATGTGGCATCTGTAGCACAAGCACATAAAGGTAAGATTTCAGTGGAGAGCGACGGAAAGTCTGGCTCCACATTCACCCTTGAAATACCACAAAAAAATAAAAAATAAACGTATGAGTACAAAGAAAAAAGATGAAGCGATAAAAGTGTTATACGTAGAGGATGATCAGGAATTTGCCCAATTAATCAAGGATCAACTGCTCATAGCAGGCTTTGAGCTTGCCATAGCTACTAATTCAAAACAATGCAAAACTCTGTTTAACGAATTTCGCCCAGATATTCTTATGGTTGATTTGGATTTACAAAAGGATATACAAGGCATCGATATCATTCGTGCTATCAACACGAACTATCCACTATTCCCTATCATTGTATACAGTTCGCATGTTGATTCTGCAAGCGTTATAGAAACGATGAAATGTGGTGTTATGCACCATGTAGGTAAAGAGAAAAGCATTGCAGAACTTGTAGTGATGCTTAAAAATGCCATCCGACAAGCCTATCGCTACAAAGAAAACTTTCAGCCTGAATACCAACTTTCAACAACTACTTTTTACAATATCAAGAACTGTATTTTATCCCTTAATGGAGAAGAAATTCAATTAAAACGCATCGAATCTAGAATGTTTAGACAGCTCTGTTTACACATCAACGAATTTGTCCAGCCGGAAGAGTTATCCATGGCAACCTGGGGAATAAAAAAAGAAGATGGACAACTTCATAGGTACACTAGTAGACTTCGCCAAATCATTGAATCCAAGGACAGTTCTATTAAAATCATTAACAAAAGAGGGGGATACTATCAACTAGAATGCCTCTGTTGGAAAAATTAATACTTTTCGCCTGGCACATCTCCCCACCAGTGGGGAGTTAATCGTGGCTGCCAGCCAGAACAACTTAATGCCAACAACAATATAGACAGCACACACAAGGGTAATGTTTCAAATGGACCGAAAAAGAAAGTAAGCACAAAAAAGGTGGTCAAGGCGCCACCAAGCCCAAAACGCTCCCACTTTCGAAAGTGAAAAGTTTGCCACAATGCACGTCCAAATAGGAAAAGAAAAAGAAATACACCTATAAATCCTAGCTCCACTCCCACTTGTAAATACCATTCATATCCATCTTTGGGTACACCTAAAACATACCTTTCGTTAATTGTTCCAGTCTCTGAAGCAAAATAAACAATTTCTTTATCGCCGTATACTCCTTCAAAACACCCCAATGCTACACCATAGCAAGCAATGTCGCTAATGGCTAGTAGCGTGTTTTTCCACTTACATAAGCGAGTATCAATAGCCTGATCGTTTAGCTTGTATATCGTAGCTGAAATAGATGCGAACAATACAAGAGTAAGAAGCAAGTAAGATAGTGTTCGCTTAAAATTCCGTTTAAAGCATACTTTCACTTTACGCAATACTCCATACTCTAGTGCAACAACGATACAACCTATTCCAATAGCTGCCCAAATAGAAGCACCACCTAGCATGAATAGTCTAAGCGTTATCGCCACCAAACAAAGTAGGGCAATAATCACTTCCCCCTGCAAGACAGCTTTTCCCCAAGTGGTGGGCATACGCCGCAATGATTTGAATCCTGCAAATTTCACCACCCAGCCTAAAGCTAATGGAAAACCGACTGCCAAGAAGCAAGAGTAAGCCTCAGTTGTAAAAAAAGAACCTGTTGCGGAAAATGGAGAACTACCCAAGAGAAACCAATTGTATAAGGGCGAAAAACCACTGATACTTTCTACAATAATCGAAAACATCAACATCAGTTGTATCACTCTGGTGGATCTTCTACCTATCGATGTCAATAATCGAAAAGTGATGTAAAACACTAAACAGAGTAAGATCATCTGTATTCTATTCTCTATATTAATGTTGAGATAGTATCTTGCCCCTATAACCCAAACCATTGTCAAGACAAGAAAGTCTAATTTACAGTAGCGGAAACTACTTCGAACCAAGAAAATCAGTATCAGCAAGCCCACACCTAAGTGCGGAAGAGTGGAATAAAGGGTAAAACGCACCTCTTTTAGATGTGAATGAATCAGCATCGGATCTGCTTCCCATAAAAACCAGCAGATCACAATGGATAAAAGAAAAACTACTATTACTCCAAATCTTTTCTCTATTGATTTCATTTTTTCCATACCCACCATATTTACACAGTACAAAATTATCATAAAAACCCATACATTTATAAATAAAGTCTATCAAATACACTATCAAATAAGCATTTTTAGCTAATTTATTAAGGCAAATACTCTGGTCGTATATTCTTCATCGCAGCAAAAAGATTACCTTTTACGTGTGGCGAAAGAGATTCCATTTGACTAATAATCTCAGAAACAGCATGGCGATTGGTTGCCCGCTCGTGTGGACAACTCTTTTTTTGCTTCTTAAATCCCTTAAAAGATGCATACTGAAGGGTTTCATCATTCGTTAAATAAATAAACGGACGAATCAAAGTAAACGTATGGTCGAACATAGACAGTTTTGGAGGCATACTTGCCATTGTACCATTAAACATCATACTCATCAACAAACTCTCCACCGCATCATCACGATGATGCCCCAATGCTAATTTATTACAATTATATTCTTTAGCTATTGCGAACAATGTCTTTCGCCGATTCCACGAGCACACAAAACAAGCCGGTTTATCTGATCCTTCATGCACTGCAGCATCTATTGTTCTATGTACAAACTCTACATTTAGCCGTGCACATAATTCCTGAATATAGTCAGCATCAACCTCATACGCTACATTTTCAACCGCTATATGAGCAGCAACGACACTGTATTTTTGCTTGGGATCATGTGCCCTCAATGCCAAAACCTCTAGCAAAGCCAAAGAATCTTTTCCCCCAGAAACTCCCACCAATATCTTATCTCCTGTTTCTATCAATCCATAATCGTAAATGGCCTTTCCCGTCTTACGGAAAAACTCTCTCATAAAAACTTTTTCTCTCTTCTTATCATTCATAAGTTCTATATTTATGCGAACAAAAATAATTAAATAGATTATATTTGCCAAGTAGTATCAAATTACATATTTCAAAAGATCATTATGGAAAAATACCGTATATTGGTTGTGGATGACGAAGAGGATCTTTGTGAGATTCTTCAATTTAACTTAGAAAGTGAAGGTTTTCTCGTGGATATAGCCTACTCTGCCGAAGAAGCACTAGAAAAACTAGACACTCAACACAAGCTCATTTTATTGGATATTATGATGGAAGGGATGTCTGGTTTTAAAATGGCTGAAAAAGTCCGAAAAGGGATGAATCTACAAATACCGATCATCTTTCTTACCGCAAAAGATACTGAGAATGATATGCTTACAGGATTTAGTGTCGGTGGTGATGATTATATTTCAAAACCCTTTTCAGTGAAAGAGGTTATTGCACGAGTTAAAGCAGTGCTTAAAAGAGCCGCTAGTAAGCAACAAATGCCTCCAAAAGATTGTATCGAATTTGGAGAATTAGCCATATTTGTTGATAGCAAAACGATACTGGTAGATACCGCTCCTATTCAATTGACCAAAAAGGAGTTTGAAATTATTTATATGCTAGCCCAAACCCCCAAGCGCATTTTTTCACGCGAAGAAATTTTAAACCAAATATGGGAAGAAGATGGCAATGTGCTTGAGCGTACGGTGGATGTACATATCACGAGACTACGAAAAAAACTGGGAAGTGCAGGTAAATATATCGTGAATCGCTCTGGCTACGGCTATTGCTTTGACTATTAAAACAACTCATGTATGCGTCTGACTTATAAGAAAAAGATTTTCCTATATTTTATGCTGGTATTTTCCATTTTTACCGTCATAATCATTGTTGTACAACAAAATAGAGAAAGAACTTATAAGGTAGAACATTTGAAGGCAACTCTAAATGCCTATGCAGAGGTTATTTCCAATTATATACAAGAGGGTAATTTATTCCAATCTTCGCAACTGGATTCATTGGTTCACATGATGCCATTGATACCTAAGGATCTACGAATCACCATTATTGATGATAAAGGAAATGTGCTTTTTGATAATAGTTGTGATGAGCTTGAAGAGCTTGAGAACCACTTTGCACGTCCAGAGATTTCAAAAGCATTAAAGGATAAGACTGGAACCCATATCCGGAGATCTGCCAGCATT
>CAMRAP010000128.1 GCA_947039985.1 uncultured Odoribacter sp. | reverse complement strand
TAAATATCAAATATTTCAAAGAACTTTTTTGGATTTTAATGGGACAGCAATGATATTTTATATGTATCTTGCATCCTGAATTATTGTCTGAGTTTTGTTAAAACACGAGAATAGGTGAATCAAATCTTGTGTATAGATGGGCAATATGTTTATTTTGAACTGCTAGAAAACATGTAAAATGAATTTAACAAATTATCATAGTCATTGTTCTTTTTGCGATGGGAAAGCTCCTATGGAAGATTTTGTACGATCGGCAATTGCTGCTGGTTTTACAGCTTATGGGGTGTCTTCGCATGCTCCATTACCTTTTTTTTCCAAATGGACTTTGGAAAAAGATTGCTTGTCAGCTTATTTGTCAGAGTTAGAGTTTTTAAAAAGCAAGTATGCCGATCAAATAGAGCTCTATACCGGTTTAGAAATAGATTATTTAACAGAGGAGCATAATCCTTCATCTCCTTTTTTTCAAAAATTGCCTTTAGATTATCGTATTGGTTCTGTTCATATGGTATATACTGATGAAGGTAAACTGCTTGATATAGATTTAGATTCAGAGGATTTTAAAGAGAAACTAAATGAATGTCATGGAGATTTAAAGCAAATTGTAAAGTTGTATTTTGAGGCTTCTATGCGAATGGTAGAATTGGGAGGTTTTGATTTTATAGCTCATCCCGATAAGATTGCTTTGAATGCTTCTTATTGTGAAGCAGGAATAGATGAAAAGAGTTGGTATAAAAAAATGCGGGAGGATTTGTTGGCTTTGATTGCTGAAAAAGAGTTGATAATGGAGATTAATACAAAGGCATTTTCAGCTAAATCTCGTTTTTTTCCAGCACAGAAACATTTTGCTTTGATCAAGGAAATGGGGATACGTGTTGTTGTTAATTCAGATGCTCACTATCCTGAATTTGTAAATTCTGGTAGAGCAGAGGCTCTACAAGCATTGAAAGCGATTGGTGTGCAGACTGTCTGTGAACTACATGGAGGGAAATGGCAGGAGCTTGCAATATATTAATATAAACCTATAAATTCTTTGATTATGAATGGTTGGACTATTATTCAGACTTTTGATCTGACACAAGATGCTTATATGGCACAAGCGTATTTAGAATCTGCTGGTTTGGAAACTTTATTACAAGATGAGATGATAGCACAGGTATATAGTATTGGTGCTGGAGCTGCATTTGGTGGAGTGAAGTTGTTGGTTGAAGATGATAAGGTGGAGGAGGGAGTACGAATATTAGTTGAAGGTGGTTATTTTATTTTAGAAAATCAGAAAGTAGAAGAGGATTGGGTATGGGTACAAAAAACAAAAGATAAGACTCATTGTCCTTTTTGTCAATCAGAAAATATCGGTAAGTGTAAACATTTGAGTTTTGTTGCTTTCCTTTTTTTTATCATAGGAATTATATGTTGTGTTGGAGCTCCTGTTTTTCGAGCGACAAACAAATGTTATGATTGCAATAAGACCTGGAAATATAAACGTGGAAAAACAAGTAAATAATATATCTTTGTATGATGAGAAAAACGATAAATTTTATTCCCTCACCTGAGGTATGTCCGAGATCTATTGATATAACAATAGAGGATGGAGTGATTAAAGAAGTGAGTTTTCAAGGTGGTTGTAATGGAAATCTTCAAGGGATATCAAAATTGATATATGGTATGAAACCGGAAGATGTTATTGAACGGTTAAAAGGAATTTCATGTGGAGGTAAATCAACCTCTTGTCCCGACCAATTAACAATAGCATTAAATGAAATGAAATAGAAAAAAGATGAACGATTTAAATTTAAGTAGAACTTTAGATCTAGCTATATTTTGGGCTAAAGAGGTAGGACAGATACAACTCTCTTATTTTAGAGGTAATAATCTTAATATAGATACAAAAACCAATATTTATGATGTAGTAACTCGAGCAGATAAAGAGAGTGAAGCATTTTTAGTGAAAGAGATTGAAAAAGTATTTCCAACTCATTTTATTTTGGGTGAGGAGAGTGGTATGCACGAAGGAACAAGTGATTATCGTTGGGTATTAGATCCTTTGGATGGAACGAATAATTATAGTCAAGGATTACCAATATTCACCGTATCGATTGGTTTACAGTATAAGGAAGAAACCATTTTAGGTGTCGTATACGCCCCTTATTTTGATGAACTATACACTGCTATCAAAGGAAAGGGAGCTTTTTTTAATGGAAAAGTGATTCAAGTTTCTGATAAAAGTGATTTGAATTGTTCCGTTCTAGGAACTGGTTTTCCTTATGATAAAGATGTGAATCCCGATAATAATGCTGCTAATCTAGCTGCTATCTTACCACATATTCGTGGAGTACGTCGAATGGGATCAGCTGCTTACGACCTGTGTTGTGTGGCAGCAGGATGGTTAGATGGATATTGGGAATTGTCCTTGTGTTTATGGGATATGTGTGCAGGTGCATTGATTGTGGAAGAAGCAGGAGGGAAGATTCAATATTTCCGACAAGACAGAGGTATATCCATTATTGCAGCGAATGTAGCTATTGTTGAAAAGATAGGAGAGAAAGTAAAATAATGATAATTTTAAAGGTATAGAAATGAGGCGTATTTATTTATTAGTGTGCTTGTTTATTAGTCAAATGAGTTTGGCACAGACGGATATTACGGTTTACCCGACTCCGCAGGAAATAAGTTTTAAAGGTCAATCAATGACACTACCTAAAACGTTTAAAGTGGTTGGTCAAGAAATGGCAAATCCCCATGCTATTGAACAGTTGATTGAAACTTTAAAGATTGAGAATAGTCAGTCTAAAGGATTTTCTGTTTATATCGGTGAACAAACGGATAAAGCAGTTCGAAAATTTCGAAAAATGATACCACAGTATGCTGAAGGGTATTATTTACAAGTGACAGAAAAACAGATTGTTGTGGCAGGATATGATGAGCGTGGAACCTATTATGCTGTTCAAACATTAACACAATTACTTAAAGATGGCAAATTGCCTATTGTTGAAGTAAAAGACTATCCTAGGATTGCTTTTCGTGGAGTGGTAGAAGGATTTTATGGTACTCCTTGGAGTCATAAAGCTCGTTTAAGTCAACTGCGATTTTATGGGAAATATAAGATGAATACTTATATCTATGGTCCTAAAGATGATCCTTATCACAGTAGTCCTAATTGGCGTAAAGCTTATCCTGTATCAGAAGCAAAGCAAATTAGTGAATTGGTTCAAGTATCTAAAGCAAATGAAGTTGATTTTGTGTGGGCCATTCATCCAGGTAAAGATATTAAATGGAATGCAGAGGATAGAGATATACTATTAGGGAAATTTGAGATGATGTACCAACTTGGAGTTCGTTCATTTGCTGTTTTCTTTGATGATATATCGGGTGAAGGAACAAAAGCAGATCGTCAAGCTGAATTGTTGAACTACCTTGACAATAATTTTGTAAAAGTAAAAAAAGATGTCACTCCACTGATTATGTGTCCAACAGAATACAATAAAAGTTGGTCGAATATAAAAGGAGGATACTTACCAACTTTGGGCAAGAACTTGAATCCTTCTGTTCACATTATGTGGACGGGTGACCGAGTGATTTCTGATATAACCGAGGATGGATTAAAGTGGATTAATAACCATATTGAGCGTCCAGCTTATATTTGGTGGAATTTCCCTGTGTCAGACTATGTACGTGATCATCTTTTGATGGGAGCTGTGTATGGATTGGATACTCATGTAGGACAAATGATGTCAGGATTTGTAACGAATCCAATGGAATATGCAGAGGCTTCGAAGCCTGCTATATTTAGTGTTGCTGATTATGCTTGGAATCCAGCTCAATTTAATAGCGATAAAAGTTGGAAAGATGCTTTGGCTACAGTTTTGTCAAATAATAGTGACGCATTTCAGACTTTTGCAAATCATAACTCTGATTTAGGTGCTAATGGACATGGATATCGTCGTGATGAATCGGTGGAAATACAACCTACTGTTACTAGTTTCTTAAGTGCCTACAAAAATGGGAAATATGAGGCAAAGGATTTTGATATTTTGTTGGATGAATTCAATAAGATAGCAGAAGCTGCTGATAGATTATTAGTTGACACAGAGAATAAAGATTTAATTCAGGAGATGACTCCTTGGTTATATCAGTTTAAAATTTTAGGTGAAGCTGGTCAGGAAGCATTAGCGATGGTGAAGGCTGTAGAAGCAGGGGATAAAACACTATTTCTACGTAAATACAAACATTTAAAAGCCTTACAACAGAGAGGTTTTGAAATTGATCAAATGTATAACCAAAACCCTTATCAACCTGGCGTAAAAAGTGGTTCTAAAGTCATGCAGCCTCTAGTGGATCATATATTTGTTTTATCTACACAGCGTTTTAATCAAAAGACAGCTAGTTCTCTAAGTAGTGAAGTATTTACTTCACCACATAAATCTTATAGTACAGTGCCGCAATTTAAACAATTGCCAGTACGTGTGAAGGGTAAAAATATCATAGTATCGCCCATTTTAGAAGTGGTCAAATGGGGTGCAGGTGAATATTTAGGTGTTGAATTAGACAACGAATACACCTTAATGGCTTTAGATGCTGATTTTGGAATGAAAAATACAGCTGAATGGTTACAGTTGGAAGTTTCTGTTGATGGTAAAACTTGGACAAAGATAGCTATTCATCAAAAAGAGAATAGGATAAAAGCAGATTTGAAAACTAAGGCTAAATACATCAGAATACAAAATAAAAGCGATAAAGAAGAACAAGCTTATTTGCGTAGATTCAACGTAAATATCTAGTATACTTTATCTATAGATAGATAAAATTGGCAGTTCTACTTATGTATGACTGCCAATTTATTTTTGCGCTTCATTTTGTTTTTTAGCTTTATTGGCTGAAAAAAGCGATTAAGCGGAGAGTCTATGCATAAATGATAAAAAAACGACAAATTAAAATTAAAAGGGAGGTCTATTTTTTGCATTTAAATAACTTGTAACTCAGATATTTATTTGTATCTTTGTGCGCGAATTAATATAATGTCTAACTCATTAGATCAGAAACAATTAAATTATGTCAGAAGAACAAAAAGAAGCGCAAGTTGAAGTTGCAGAAAAAAAAGTAAAGTATGTTGCACCAGTAACAAGTGCAGAGCCAGATGAAGATTTTGATTGGGATGCCTATGCAAATACAACTGCAATAGTATCCACAGATGACAAAGAAGCATTAGTTTTAAGATACACTGAAACTCTTTCTAAAATTGGAGAGAAAGAAGTCGTAGAAGGAACTGTTATTGCGATGAACAAAAGAGAAGTTGTAGTTAATATTGGCTACAAATCAGATGGTATCATCTCATTAAATGAATTCCGTTAAGATCGGAAGAGCGTCGTGTAGGGAAAGAGTGTTAAGATTAGTGTAG
>CAMRAP010000127.1 GCA_947039985.1 uncultured Odoribacter sp. | reverse complement strand
CCCTGAATATTCGTTTATCACAGTAAATCTTTAAATATTAAAAATATGATTAAGTTTATCATTACATGTATTAGTTTCTGTCTTATAGGAACAGTAAATAGTCTTTATGCTACAGAACTCAGCAAAGAAAACTTGAGTTATAGTTCACCAGAATCAAAAAAGGCAACAGTAAAAAACCTAACAACCGCAGAGTTTAAAAAAGAAATTTGGGACTTTACAAAAGACAAAGAGTGGAAATATCTTGGTAATAAACCTCTTATTATAGATTTATATGCTAATTGGTGTCCTCCTTGTAGAAAACTTTCGCCTATATTGATACAAATTCAAAAAGAATATGGCGATAAAATTCAGATTTATAAAGTTGACGTTGACAAAGAGTCTGAATTAGCACAACTTTTTAAAGCAAGTAGTATCCCTTTGATGATTTTCATTCCCAAAGATGGAAAACCTTTTGCAGTTCCGGGCCTACGTCCACAAAATCAAATAGAAGAAATTATCACAGAAAAATTAGGTGTGAAAAAATAAGATAATATGCATAACAGTATTTTTGTATCAGGCACTATTGCTTTAGGTGTCTTAGGGTGTGGAGCAATTAAAGCACAAGAAAAACCAAATGTAATCTATATTTTGGTGGACGATCTTGGTATAGGAGATTTAGGATGCTACGGACAACGAGCTATTAAGACTCCAGCAATTGATAAACTAGCTGATAATGGCATGAAGTTTATGCAGCACTACTCAGGCTCAACCGTGAGTGCTCCTTCACGCTGTGTATTAATGACAGGAAAACATACGGGGAATGCCTATGTACGTGGTAATTTTGGAAGAAAAGGCGAAGATGGAAAACCTTACGATCTTGCACTACCTGCATCAGAAGTTACAGTTGCAGAAATGTTTAAAGAAGCAGATTATAAAACAGCTTGTATAGGTAAGTGGGGACTTGGTGGACCAAGTACTGAAGGTCATCCTAATAATCAAGGGTTTGACTATTTCTTTGGGTATTTAAGTCAACTCAATGCTCATAGTTTCTATCCCAATCAACTATTTGAAAACAATGATGCTGTGATGCTAAATAAAAAAGTATACTCGCATGATATGATTGTTGATAAGGCAATGAATTTTATAGAAGAGAATGCAGCACAACCATTTTTCCTCTATTTAACACCAACCATTCCTCATGCAGAACTTATTGTTCCTGAAGGAGAATTAATGGGATATGATACTAAATTTCAAGAAAACCCATACAAAGGTAAGCACTATATAAGCCAAGAAAAACCAAGAGCAACATTTGCTGCAATGGTTAGTCGTTTAGACAGAGATGTACAGAAAGTGGTTGACTTACTAAAGGAAAAAGGGATTTATGATAATACCATTATCGTTTTTACCTCTGATAATGGAACACATACAGAAGGTGGACACGATCCATACTTTTTTGATAGTAATGGTCCATACAGAGGAACCAAACGTGACCTATATGACGGAGGTATAAAAACTCCTTTTATTGTACAATGGCCTGCGGTAATCAATCCTGGATCGGTATCATATCACGTATCTGCTTTTTGGGATTTTATGCCAACAGTTGGGGAATTGATCGATATCGATACACCCAAAGAATTGGATGGAATTTCTTTTCTACCAAGCTTGAAAGATAAAGGCAAGCAAAAAAAGCACGACTACCTCTATTTTGAGTTTCATGAAATGGGCGGTCGCCAAGCAGTTATTAAAGATGGATGGAAATTGATTCGACTCAATGTAAACAATCCAACGAAAGAAAAGTACGAGTTGTACAACTTGCCCAACGATCCAGCTGAGGTTGCAAATGTTGTGAAACAGTATCCTAAAATCACATCAGACTTGCAAAAAATAATGAGTGAAGCAAGAACAGAAAACGAACACTTTAAATTCAAGTTCGAAAAGTAGTTCTCTCCATTTTTTACAAAACAGCTTATAGAAACCATTTATCAAGTATCTATAAGCTGTTTTTAGATTAGATATCTTATATTTGTCGTAAAATAAAAAGTAAACATATGTTAGACATTTTAAAACAGTTCGATCAAGAGTTGCTTTTAGCACTAAACGGAATACACAATCCTTTTTGGGATAGTTTCATGTGGATTGTATCAGCAAAAATGACGTGGGTACCTATGTATGCTACGATAATATATATACTCTGTCGAAATTTTAATATTCGACTAACTATTTTCTCTATCATTGCTATTGTACTAGTCATCACTTATTGTGATCAGATGTGTGCTACATTTATACGCCCTGCTGTTGAACGTTTACGTCCATCCAATTTAGAAAATCCCATCTCTGAATTCATCCATATTGTAAATGGGAAACGAGGGGGTAGATATGGCTTCCCATCGTGTCATGCAGCCAACTCTTTTGGCTTAGCATTTATAGTGATGCTACTCTTTAAACAAAAGTTTCTTACCATTTTTGTACTTCTATGGGCAAGCTTAAATTCTTACTCTCGCATACATTTAGGCGTACATTATCCTGGCGACTTATTAGCAGGAATGTTAGTGGGGCTTAGTGGGGCTTTGATTGTCTATTATTTATATCGTTATGCACTTCGCTTTCCAATGTTGGCAACACTACTACAATACGATTCCCAAAACAAACAATTGATCGAACACCCCAAGGAGATAAAATACACCTCTTCATTTATATATGTAGGAGTTACAACACTTGTTGTTATAGTAATTTATGCCTTGTTCACAACATAAACTTTCACCTTGTATATTTGATTTATATCATGCAAGCAAAAACTGTACGAGAAGAGATAAATAGGTGCGGAGCTATCGGTCTCCCATTTCTGTTTGGGGTAGATTTTGAACTAGAAAATGGCTTCTTTGTTGAAAATCCTTTGGAGAATAATCAGATTCCTTTTGTTGCTGGCAAAGTAAGCAATATAAAACAACCTACTGAAAATGGCCCTATTCCTGAATTAAAGATCTTAGAAACAAACCTGGAAGCTTATCAGCAAAAGTTTGATCTCATTCACAATGGACTACTTTATGGTAACAGTTTCCTTGTCAATCTGACAGAGAGGACACCTATTGAAACCACACTAACACTAGAACAGATCTTTTACCATAGTCGCTCACGCTATAAACTACTACTCCCCAATCATTTTGTTTGTTTTTCGCCGGAGAGCTTTGTACAGATAAACAAGGGACAAATCTCTTCTTTCCCAATGAAGGGTACTATTGATGCAAATTTAGCGGATGCTGAAACTATTTTATTGAACGATTATAAAGAGAAGTGCGAGCACAATACAATAGTTGATCTAATTCGAAACGATTTGAATATGATTGCTGAAAATGTTCAGGTAAAACGCTTTCGATATGTCGAGGAAATACAAACAAGCAAAGGGAATATTCTACAAACAAGCTCTGAAATCACAGGAAAACTAGCAGTTGGATGGCAAGAAAAACTAGGCGATTTAATTTTTAAACTTCTTCCAGCAGGCTCTATTTCTGGAGCGCCTAAAAAAGCAACGATAGAACTGATTGAAGAAGCTGAACAGATTGAACGGGGCTACTACACAGGAGTTTTTGGATATTTTGATGGACAGAACCTAGATAGCGCTGTTATGATTCGGTACATTGAAAAAGAAGAAGAGCACTATTTCTTTAGAAGTGGAGGGGGGATTACTGCCAAGAGTAATGCTCACAATGAATACCAAGAAGTGCTCAAAAAGATTTATCTCTCCATATAAACATAAAACACCGTCAAAATGTCAAATATAACTCCTCCCCTTTTTATTGAAAGTTTAAAAGTTGTAAACGGGATATTTATTCACCCAGAACTTCACATCAAACGCATTCAACAAACTCAAAAAGAGGTTTTTGGAGAATCATCTATAGTTCAATTAGAAAAAGAAAATATCCCTATAGAAAATCGAAAAGGCATACAAAAATGTCGGATTATTTACAATCAAACCATTCAACAAATAGAATTTTCTCCTTATCATCCACAGCCTGTTCACTCCCTAAAGTGTGTGGATGGAACAGGAATAGATTATCATTTTAAATATGAAAACCGTAGTACACTAACTGAACTTCTTCTTCAAAAAGGAGATTGTGATGATATACTAATTATTCAAAATAATAGAATCACAGACACCACTTATAGCAATATTGTTGTTTTTGACGGAGCAACATACTTTACACCTAACACATACTTACTGAACGGAACGAAACGACAATATTTACTACAAAAAGACATCATAAAAGAACTAGATATAAAAGTCTGTGATTTAAAACTCTTTGATAGCCTTTATCTTATCAACGCTATGCTCGATATAGAAGATGGTGTCCGTATAGAAATATCTGATATAAAATAAAAATCTCTAAAATCAGAATTTCCTTTTCAAATCTAGTCATTTATCTATTTTATAGGAAGATTTGACTTATTATTTAACACGAAACACCCCTACCCTTTAAAAAAAATTGTATATTTGCTTTATGCCATTGACTAAAATAGGATGGAAAAATATTATTCTTTAACACAACACTCTTATGATTAGAACATCTTTTAGTTTATTCACTATAGCATTTCTACTATTTGCTTGTGAAAAAGACGAACTACAACCAGATCCAAAACCAGAACTAGATCCCACAATTATAGGAGTCAATAAATGGGTTCTTGATTATATGACTGAGAACTATTTGTGGAATGAAGCAGTGGTAAACGTAAAAGCAGATTCAGCTGCATATGATGAATTCCTCCTTAGCATATTAAATGGAGTTGCCTCTCAAAATAATATAAATAAAGATGATGGAGTTTGGGGAAAAGATAATATGGGGAAAGATGTACGTCTCTATTATCATTCACACATTTTAGAAACTTCCCCTCAAGCAAAAAGTGGTAAAAATTCTCATACAGCTAATGATTTTGGAATTCTAACTGGCTTATCTGATACGAATAATAACAGTTTGGTCATGCACATTATGGGTGTCAAGCCTGGCTCATCTGCTGACAAAAACAATATGACTCGAGGTCATGTTATTACAAAAGTGGACGGAAAAGCATACTCTAAATACTCTAAAGTCGAAGAATATCAATTTTATGATAAAATGAATTCATTAATCAATGGCGAAGGTAGTGGGAAGATGACTATTGAGTGGGGAGAACTTACAATTGATAGTACAAAAGAAGAGTGGACATGGAGTGTCCAAAATTTAAAAAGCTCTGCATTGACAAATACGGAATATAATACTACTCCTATTTGGCACCATAAAATATTGACACTTGCAGATAAGGCTACAAAAGTTGGTTATCTGAACTATAATCAATTTGAATACGCTTTTGATAACGATTTGATTGAAATATTCAGTCAATGGAAAACTCAAAATATAACTAATGTCGTTTTAGACTTAAGATACAATGGAGGTGGTCATGTAGTGAGTAGTGCAGTTATAGCTACTGCATTAGCTGGCAATACACATAAAGACAAAATTTTCCTTAAATCGACTTATAATAAAGCACGTACTGAATCAGGT
>CAMRAP010000126.1 GCA_947039985.1 uncultured Odoribacter sp. | reverse complement strand
TGAAAAAAAAAAAAAAAGATACACAAGAGCGTAAAATTGCTGTTGTCAATCTATCCAGCATAGAGAAGCCTTTGGAAAAGATCAACAATACTACTTTTGATTATACGGATGCTACTATCACTGAAAGCACTGCACCAGATTTTTTACAAAAGAATGATCATTATGCTGTGATATGGATTCCTGAAGATGTGATGGAGAATGCTGTCACACCGATCTACTCTTTTTCACAAGTCCCGACAGAGCTGAAAAATGGAATAGAATCCCAATTAAGGGGAAAGATTGAGGGCATTAAACGTGCTGCTGTTATTGCAGAATCCAATGTTCCAAACCTCAATGAGAAATTAGCTGAAACAAAAACACCAGTACTCATACGCACACTAAAGGTTTCAGAAGATACGGGTGTTGCCAAAGAGAGTTCATCAGAAATAGCTTCTGCCATAGGATTAGTAGCAGGATTTATAATCTATATCTTTATTTTAATGTATGCTACACAAGTAATGAAAGGAGTTATGGAGGAAAAATCCAACCGCATCATTGAGGTACTAGTATCATCCGTCAAACCATTCCAATTTTTATCCGGTAAAATTATCGGTGTTGCTGCAGTGGGATTATTGCAATTTCTCATATGGATAGTCTTTGGATTTATCCTAATCCTTGCTATGAAAGTTGCATTCATGCCTGAAGTAGACATGGAAACAATCAGAAATGCAGGAAGCATGGCAGGTGGAAGTATGTCTGGAATGCCGTCAACGGCTAATATTAATCCAGAGCAGATGGAACTGTTCAAGAAAGTAGCGATGACTATTGAGCCTAGCTTTATTTTTAAATTCCTAGGAGCATTTATATTTTACTTCATCGGTGGCTATCTACTATACGCATCACTTTTTGCCGCTATTGGAGCCGCTGTAGACAATGAAACAGATTCACAACAGTTTATGACACCCTTGTCAATTATTCTGATAATAGGCGTTTATATCGGCTTTTCAGCCATGAAAAGTCCTGAGTCGCCATTGGTATTTTGGAGTTCCATGGTCCCATTCACCTCCCCTATTGTAATGCTTGTACGCATTCCGTTTGGAGTACCAACTTGGCAATTAATAAGCTCGATGGTTATTCTAGTGGCTTCCTTTGTCTTTTTTACTTGGATATCGAGTAAAATTTATCGCATTGGTATACTAATGTATGGCAAGAAGATAACTTGGCAGGAGTTGTATAAATGGTTGAAATACTAAAGGATATCAGAATGAATAACCTCCGAAATAAAACTGTTTGCGATTGGGCTGTAGAAATATCATCATTTCTATGTTTAATTTGGGCTTTCTATCCTCTCTTTTTTTACAAAAGATTAGATGCCGAAACCTTGATCCCTTCTCATTACAACTTACTTGGAGAAGTTGATGGATGGGGAGATCGTTCTTTTTTATGGGCGCTCCCATCAATAGCTTTTGTAGTTTACATTATACTTTCTATACTTCAAAGGTATCCAGAGATGTATAATTACCCTATTAAAGTGACAAAAAAGAATGCAAAATCACTCCATAGACTAGGAGTGCAATTAATACGATATATAAAATTTATCACTATTTTTATTTTTGCCTATCTCAACAACCGTTCATTTTCTTCCGCTATAGAGGGCAAAAACAGTGATTTAAATTTATATATCATAGGTATATTAACCATAGGATTATTTGTTGTTACACTGTTTTCTGTCATAAAAATGGTGAAATCTAAATAACATTTTATCATATTGAAAATGTCCTGAACGAGAAATCATTCAGGACATTTTATTTATAAATTATTGTAACTTGATTACTTAATCAAATCAACACTTCGTTTCACGAACTTATTTAGAGCTTCACCCTTCAATAAACCGTTTGCTAATAGAGCTAAATCGATCAACTGTCCTACAATCTTATTGCCTTTTCCATACTCTTCTAGCAAATTTTGCTTCTCCTTTTTCAAAGCATCGATTTTATCAGAAAACTCTTGTTTGCGATCTTTATCCACCTGTGGAATTTCTTCCTCTTTCTTATCTTTATTCAGCGCATCAATTTCAGTCTGCTTAGCCTCATTTTCACTGATTGCAGTATTTAATGGCTGTAATTTCTCTGCCATCTCTTTTTGCTCATCAGCCAAAATACCTTTTACTAAATTATGATCTGTATTCACAGCTAAAGTAAATTGATCGTCCATAGCACCATAGAAACCCATTCCTGGATTCATGGTTGCCATCTCCTTCATTCTACGCATAAACTCAGAACGAGTAATCACAACAGGATCAGCAGACACACCCATAGCCTCAAAATTCACAACATACATTCCACCCTCTTTAGGTAACTGTGAATTGAAAACATCCTTGATCTCCTCTTGCTCTGCCTCATTCCAGTCTGTTCCCTTTACCTCCTCTTTCACAATCAACTTATCAATAATATCAGAGTCTACACGCAAGAATTTATGTCCCGATTGCTTTTGCTCAATATAATTGATAAAGTGAGTGTCTAGCTGACCATCCATCACCAATACATCGTATCCCTTATTCTTTGCTGCATCAATATAGGTATACTGCTCTTTCATATCAGTAGCATACAGATAAACAATATTATTTTCTTTATCGGTTTGATTCACTTTCACCAAGTTTTCATACTCTTCCAAGGTGAAATATTTTTCATCGGTATTCTTCAACAGCACAATACTATTTGCACGTTCTGCAAATTTCTCGTCTGTCAACATACCATACTGAAGAAACACCTTTAAATCATCCCATTTCTTTTCGAAATCATCTCTATCATTTTTGAAAATGTCAGCTAAACTATCCGCCACCTTCTTAGTGATGTGATTAGAAATCTTCTTCACATTTCTATCACTTTGTAAATAAGAACGAGAAACATTCAATGGAATATCTGGCGAGTCAATCACTCCATGTAATAAAGTTAAATACTCTGGTACAATTCCCTCAACTGAATCCGACACAAACACCTGATTGCAATACAATTGAATCTTGCTTTTTTGTTGTTCAAATTTGTTTTCAATCTTTGGAAAATATAGTATTCCTGTCAAATTAAATGGATAATCAACATTCAAATGTATATGAAACAATGGATCTGCCATTACAGATGGGTATAACTCTCTATAGAATTTATTGTAATCCTCATCCTTCAGATCAGCAGGCTTACGAGTCCAAAGTGGATTCGTGTCATTGATTACATTATCAACATCAGTCTCCACATTTTTACCATCTTTCCACTCCTTTTTCTTTCCAAATACAATTTCTATGGGTAGAAACTTACAGTATTTAGTCAACAATCCCTGGATTTTACTCTCTTCTAGAAAATCTTTTTCTTCCTCACTAATATACATGATAATATCTGTACCATGCTCTGCTTTTTCAGCATTTTCTAAGGTATATTCAGTATCTCCTTCACCAATCCATTTGACTGCCTGAGATCCCTCTTTATAGGATTTCGTAATGATTTCAACCTTATCACTCACCATAAAAGAGGAATAAAATCCCAGTCCAAAGTGACCAATTATAGTAGCTGCATCCTCTTTATGCTCTTTTAGAAACTCTTCTGCTCCAGAAAATGCAATTTGGTTGATGTACTTTTCAACCTCTTCTTGAGTCATACCGATACCGTTATCGGAAATAGTCAAAGTTCCTGCCTCTTTGTCAGCAATCACACGAACACGTAGAGTAGATGCATCGCCTTTAAACACATTTGCAGAAGCTAATACTTTTAATTTTTGTGTTGCATCCACTGCATTGGAAACAATCTCACGAACAAAAATCTCGTGGTCAGAATAAAGAAATTTCTTGATAATTGGGAATAAATTCTGTGTTGATACACCTATTTTTCCTGTTGCCATAGCCTTATATTTTTAATTATTAAACTTTAAAATCTACGCAAGAAAATATGCAATTGTTATGCCATTATAGATAATATGACAAAACGACAGATATAGACGGCTAATATTAACTCAGAAACCTTCTTGCTACTATATATAAAAAAACTAATTAAATGTAACCGTCCAAAGAACTCCATGTTGCTCCACACCTGATTTTTCTAGACCTTTGTATCAAAAAAATAAGCAATGAATTGGAATTCCTAATTTTACCCGCATAATGAGTTGAGCAACTTTAATAACGTATCTTTACACAATGGAAACGAAACACTATGACAAAGCCTTCAAACAGAATGCAGTCAAATTAAGCTATTGACGCAGTAATCTGAGTCCTTTAGCAAAAGAATTAGGCGTATCTACCCCCACGAAGATAAGCCCAATGGACCATCTGCTAATTTGAAAGCAGGAATACCTAAACGCTCACAAGGGTGTAGGTGAAAATCTTGATAACCTGCTAAAAGGTCTATTTTCTCCTCTAAAGTCATACACTCTATTAAATCCTTTATTCGCAACTCATCACTTACAGTAGAGTCTTGATATGGCTTTATTTTCTCATCTCTTAAAAAAGAGGACGTATTTGAATAAAACTCTGCACTCCATAGATTATTCAATGTCACACACAGCAAAATTAGCACTATTGATCTTGTTCTTTGTTTCATTGTTTTACAAAAACCACTAACACACTATATTTCAAGTATATAAAACCACATTATCTAAAGTTCTAAAATGAAGTGACGGCATTTTTAATTTGCTATTCGCCCCAGAGGTCTATTATTTTTTCCTTTAGTCTTTGTTAGGTTATCACCAATATCTTCGCGCGTATCCTGAGCTATTTTTTTCAATTTTTCTACCACTTCAGGATGTTGTGCTATCACATTATAACGTTCGCCTGGATCTCTTCTCAAATCAAATAACTGCAAGTCTGCGAATACATGATACTCCTCAACCTTACCAGGTGCTCCATCATTGCCGGGCACAAAACTTTCGTATGTACGATGTTTATGTGGGAATACCAATTTAAAAGTTCCATCAGTCACCGCCTCTAAGTCATTTTGACGATAGTAATAACAAAATGATTCTCTCGGATTAGCATTTTCTTTCTGCTCTAGCAGTGGCATTAAATTGACGCCATCAATTTTTAATGGAGGAAGTGTAGCATCTGTTATATGCGCTACGGTTGGAAGTATATCAAGACCAGTAACTAAATTTGAGCATATTATTCCCGGCTGTATCTGACCTTTCCACCTCATAATACAAGGCACTCTTTGTCCTCCCTCGAAACTGGTACCTTTCCCCTCTCTTAAACCGGATGTTGACCCAGCATGATTACCATAATTCAGCCAAGGTCCATTATCTGAAGTCACTATAATCAACGTATTTTGATCTAATTCTTCTCGTTCCAATTTTTTGATAATCTCCCCTAAACTCCAATCTAACTCCATCATCACATCACCAAACAAACCTTGCTCACTCTTTCCTTTAAATTTATCAGAAACAAAAAGAGGCACATGTGGCATAGGATGTGCCAAATATAAAAAGAACGGATTTTCCTTATTTTTACTAATAAATTTCAGCGCTCTATGAGTAAAATCTGTTGTTAATTGAGTTTGATCTG
>CAMRAP010000125.1 GCA_947039985.1 uncultured Odoribacter sp. | reverse complement strand
TCCTTGCTTCCTACGCCGTAACCTCCAGCAACAACGATAGGTGCAGCTTTTAAGTTCACCTTCGATTTTTCCATATGACGTTCAATCACATGCACAACAAAATCTTCTGCAGAGGTCATTTTGCTTACGTCTATTTTTTTGATCTCGCCTTTGTAGTTTACATCTACGATCTCTTTTTTCATCACTCCCTCACGCACCGTTGCCATTTGAGGGCGACAATCAGGATTTACAATCGTTGCAACAATATTACCTCCAAATGCAGGACGTATTTGATACAATAAGTTGTTATATACTTTATTGTTTTTCTTATCTTCAAAATCGCCAATCACCAAACTCGTACAGTCAGCAGTCAAGCCACTATGTAAAGCCGATGAAACACGAGGCCCCAAGTCACGACCAATACTAGAAGCTCCCATAAAGGCGATCTGAGGTTGCTCTTGTTTGAATAAATTCACCAATATAGATGTATGTGGAAGAGTGGTGTAAGGATATAAACGCTTGTCATCTCCAAGCCAAAGTGTGTCAACTCCAAATGGTAAAACTTGTGATTCAACTCCTTTTAAGTTGCTACCCAATACAATTGCTTCAAGCTTTACACCCAATTCAGTGGCTAGGGTACGCCCTTTGGTAAGTAGTTCAAGACTGACGTCTGCAACAACTCCCTCTTCTATTTCGCAATATACAAATACGCTATTCATATTCATTTTAAATTTTAGGTTTTTAAGTCTAAGCTGATCTCGGCTAAATATCGATATAAGCTAAACTTCACAAATTAAATTAACCGATGGTGTGATTTACAATCAACTCTTTCATCATTTCATCAATGGCTAGATCGCTAGGCTCAAGAACTTTAGTTTCTTTTGCTTGGAATACTACGTTTTCAATAGCCTTCACCTTCGTTGGCGAACCGGTTAATCCGAGTTCATTCACATCACATTTGATGTCATTTACGCTCCATTCCGTAATTTTCAGATAAGGGCGATTATTTAGCAAATTGATATAATCTTCATCTGCCTCTTGCATTTCCTGAGTAGCTTTAGCATACTTGTATTTCATCACATTACGTGCATTGCGAGGGCGACAATTGGCTGCTGAACTATTTACAGTTACAACACATGGTATAGGACATTCAACTACTTCAACACCTCTTTCTAAACGGCGTTTTACAGTGATTGTCTTATCTGTACATTCTAGAATATCTTCTGCATAAGTTATTTGTGGGATGCCTAATTTTTCAGCAACCTGTGGTCCTACTTGTGCCGTATCACCATCAATTGCTTGACGGCCAGAGATAATCATATCAAGGTCAATATTTTGAAGAGCACAAGTTAATGCATAAGAAGTAGCCAATGTATCCGATCCTGCAAAAGCGCGATCAGATAGCAGGTAGCCACCGTCAGCTCCACGAAACATCGCTTCACGGATAATTTCAGCTGCACGACCTGGACCCATGGTTAAAATGTGTACGGTAGTCCCCTCTATTTTATCTTTTAATCTTAATGCTTGTTCTAAAGCATTCAAATCTTCAGGGTTAAAAATGGCAGGTAGAGCTGCTCTATTCACTGTTCCGTCTGCTTTCATTGCATCTTTCCCTACGTTTCTAGTGTCGGGAACCTGTTTTGCAAGAACAATAATTTTTAGTCCTTTCATACGGTTATAATTTGTTTTTTTAGTTGTCGCATGTAACCACAATTATAATCATCCTCTTGAGTGACTGCTATTCATGTGGATTGCATTCGTTTTTAATTTATTTTTTATCGCTCATCAGCATAATTCTCATTGGAACAAATTCTATGCCGAATTTGTGTTTATGAGTGTTGTATTTTATGGAAGTTACATTTATTTGAGTTGTTGAAACAAATAACTCTCAACAACTTAGATATCATGCAATTACTAGAATACAGCAATATGCTTTAAGGGGTAAAGATAATTAAAAATTAAGAAATCTCCCATATTTTCCAATTCTTTTTAGCTTGTCCTAGCCACATGGCATGACCATTGCAAGTGGAAGCTCCAGCCGTACGCCCTTGTTCCATAAACTGGGTGACTTCAGGATTATAGACCAAATCATATAGGTAGTGTTCTGCACTTAATAACTCATAGGGTATATCTGGGCAATCCTCTGTATGTGGCCAAGTGCCTAAGGGAGTAGTGTTTACAATTAATCGAAATTCAGCAATGATTTTTCTGACCTCAGCATAAGTAATCTCGTCTTGTTTTTGTGGGTGGCGAGAAACCGTGAGAACTTCCATTCCTAAAGATTTTAAGGCATAGTGAACCGCTTTTGCTGCCCCTCCATTCCCTAAGATCAAAGCCTTTTTTGGCATATTGTGAGGTATAAATTCAAGTAGTGAATGTCTAAATCCAAACATATCGGTATTATACCCACTGAGCCACAGTTTTCCGTTTTGTCGACTTATTTTCACACAGTTTACAGCGCCAATTTTTTGGGCTTCCTCACTAATTTCATGCAAATAGGGGAGTATATTTTGTTTGTGTGGAATGGTTACATTGAATCCACTTAAGTGGGGATACTCTTCCAAAATAGTCTCCAGTTGTTGGATGTTTTCTATTTCAAAAGGTAGAAACTCAGCATCAATGCCCTCTTGTTTAAACCAGTCATTGAAATAGCTTGGAGAGCATGAGTGTGCTAAAGGATATCCAATTATACCGTAAGTTTTCATTATTTGTAATGTCTTTAATTACTTTGTCATTTTTTTTGCGACTATTTCAATGCCAGAGATCAGCAATAGTCCCACAATACACATGAATATAGCTTGCCACAATAAGGGATCGCTTTGATTTATTTCGGCAAACTGCTGTGGGGAGATATTACTCTCTGTAAGTACTTTTTCTACACCGTGTCGATCAATATAAGTTTCGATCGTTTGTTTCCAAGGCCATACTTTATTTAATGAACCAATCATAAAACCAGTCAGTAAAGAGATGGTCATTGTGTGGTAATTTTTCAATAGCCAAGTCAATATGTGTGAGAAGCTGATAATTCCAATGGCTGCTCCTATACAAAATAGAGCGATCACACTGATGTTAAAATCGCTGCTAATAGCCCCCATGATATAGCTGTATTTTCCCATCAGTAAAAGGATAAACGAGCCTGATATGCCAGGAAGGATCATGGCGCAAATGGCGATTGCGCCCGAAAGCATGATAAACCACCAGCTATTCGTAGTTTCTGCTGGAGTCATAACCGTAATGGTATAGGCGATACAAGCTCCTGCAATCAGTGCAAATATCGTAAAGAAGTCCCATTTTTTGATCTCTTTGGCAACCAATATAGAAGAGGCAATGATTAAGCCAAAGAAAAATGACCAAGTAGAGATTGAATATTCATTCAGTAGCCATGTCATGAGTCGGGCAAGTGAGAGGATTGAAATCGCAATACCAGCTCCAATAGACAGCAGAAATCTACCATTAATTTTCACCCATAGCTCTTTAAATCGTAGGCCAAAAAGCATTTTTAATGCCTCAATGTCAATACTTTTAATAGAGAGGAGTAGTTCTTCATATATTCCAGTAATAAAAGCGATAGTTCCTCCCGATACGCCAGGAACAACATCAGCTGCTCCCATGGCACAGCCTCGTAACATCAACAAAAAGGGATTGCGTTTTTTTTCCATAATACAATAATATCGTATCAAAAAAAATAACCCAGATGGGTTATTTTTTCAATACATTTCTATGTTCAATTCTAAATAAATCAAAAACAGTTTTCACTGGCGTGAAAGTCGTTAAAGGTACTTCGACAAAGAGAGTAATCCAATTTGCCATGGCTCCGTTCCAAAGCCCAGGTAATTCTTGTACTTTGATTGCATTGCCTTTGTATGATTTGCTTGTAATAAAGCCTTGATCTGTATCAATGAATTTTTCTAAATCAAAAGCTTCCCCTTTATAATTTTTCACTCCACAGACTAAGTCGACAGGATTAAAATGGCTTGAAGATTCAAAAATATTTTTTTGTGCTTCATTTTCCAAGTTTACCTGAGCAGATTCTATAATCATCAACCGTGAGCTGCCATTTTTTGTTTTCACCCAAAATGGACCACCGCCTGGTTCTCCTTCATTTTTAACCATACCGCATACTCGAATAGGACGATCCAATATAGAGCGTAAATGTTCGATCTGTTCTGCTGGCGTATTGAAAGATATGCTCTCTTTCTCTTTATAGCCAATGCGATTTAAAAACGAGCTAATTTCAGCTAGTTGTTCCGTTGTAGGTTTTGCATCCAATAGGTTTAGGTAGTCAAATACCTGTTGTTGGATGTCCACCAAAGTCCCTGCTAATAATTTTTTATATTTAATCGTATCGTCTTTAGAGCGATCAGGAATAACATTATCAATATTTTTAATAAAGATAATATCAGCATCAAGTTCATTTAGATTATAAATCAGTGCGCCATGCCCTCCTGGACGAAATACAATTTCACCTTTTTCATCGCGTAAAATTTCATTACGATGATCAATACTTACAGTATCCGTCGATGGTTTTTGGATAGAAAAGCTCACCTCGTATTTTACTTTGAACATCTGTTCGAACACCTTCGCTACTTTTTTCAAGCGAGCCTTGAATAAAGTGGTATATTCTTCAGAGATCGTAAAATGCAATTTGACAGTTCCTCCAGTATTACAGTACATAGCTCCTTCAACAATATGTTCATCAAAAGCAGTACGTGTAAAATCACGATAAATATGAAAGTCTACCAATCCTTTAGGAACATCTCCGTAGTTCAGTCCCTTTTTACCTAAGATAAATTTGAGTACTTCGGAAAACTCCTGCTTTGCAAGCATTTTATCAAGCTCTTTTCCGTTGTTCCATACGGCAGCAGACAAGCGAGTGTAGAAAGGCAGTTCGTCCATATGCTCAAAAAAGTCGAACATACTGCCTGACTCTTTCTGTTGTACGAATTGTAAGAACTCTTCGACAGATCCCTTGTAGCTATCCATAAAGGTGAATAGATCTTTAAACATTCTAGAGGCAGAGCCAGATGCTGGAACCATCTTCATCAGTGAAGAGTTCTGGCAGGCTTGCTCATAGTTTGCAAGTAGATGCTCTTCTTCCGTTTCAGGAATCAGAATGATCCCATTTTCTATATTTGCCGGCTCTGTTAAATGGATATAATCAAAACCTGTATTAAAATGAGCCAATTGGCTGTCAACGACAGTTGTATTGATATTTCTGTGCTTGAAAGACTCAAGATCTTTTTCAGTATATTTCATGCGTTCTTTTTGTTTAATCCTCTTCCTCTTCGTATAAACGCTCTTGGTTTTCTAGTTCAGCTTCGTAGAAATCTTCTGCCTCTTCCATCAGTGTTGCGATCTCTTCTACTGCTACTGGCTTAGCATCAATCCAGTGGATTTGTTGATTGCTATTAAAGCCATCAAGATCACACTCTATAATGCAACGAGGTTGTTGGGTGTGTACAACATAGATTAAATCGATAGCCTCTTGAGAATTATCTGCAATAAGAAATTTAGGTAACATAATTTTAATGTTTAAAGTTTGAAGCACAAATGTAAAA
>CAMRAP010000124.1 GCA_947039985.1 uncultured Odoribacter sp. | reverse complement strand
TCCTTAGTCTCAAGATATACTAATGAGCAAGTTTTTTATATTTAAATTTTCGTTTTAACGGATAAAAATTTAACGATGAGATAAATACATCTTCTTTCATTGATTAAAAGACAGCGTGTTTGATCAGTTTTACTTTTTCAGTTTATAAAACACCAAAACGGGATTATCAGATTCATTCACTTTACTTTTATAATCTTCAATATTTAACTCTTTCAGATATTCAGGAGACAAACGCTCACATTCTCCAATAAACGAAGTAGCATTTATCGGATAGATTAATTGATCATTATAGGCATAAATTGCTGTCCAAAAACGAAATTCATCTTTTGCAGGAGTACGTGCTTTTAGAATATAGGTTTTAGAATTAGCCTTATTCACCAATACCGTGTGTGCTGAGTTTTTAAAGTTAAAAGTCAAATGAATACAATCATCTGTTTCTATAAAATGTAGGCATTGGACAACAAAATCATCAAATCTATTAGTTCTCTCTGGACGAGCTTGTGGTATTTTCTTTGGAGCAGGAAGTTCATCAATAAAAGCTCTCCCCCCGAAATCAAAAAAGTAACGTGATGAAATATTTCCCTGTCTGTCTATTTGGTAAATATTATAATCTCCATAGGTTGGATCGACAATTATTACATCCTGATAGTAGGAAAAGCGACGAGGAACACTTCCTCCCTCTCGCTTTATAGGGAAGTGACCTTGTTTTAATTTCATATCCTTATCTACTTCATACATCAAATATCTACCTTTATCAAAATCTGGTACGCCTACGGTACCTCCCCACAAATAATAACCACCAAAAGGAGAACGTGCAAAAGCCCCCGCATTACAATAGATGTTATCATTTATCAGATTAAAAGGCTTTTCTTGGATATATTTTCCGTCAAGGGTGTATATTCTGATTTTCCTATAATCTAATATCTCAATTTGATTACTGTCTACTATCCAGTCATTCATATGCAAATATTCTCCATAACCTTTTCCTCTTGCCCCTATTTGTCGGATAAACTTGCCATGAAGATCAAAGACCAATAACCTTCTACCATTGTCGTTGATATAAATTAAAGAATCTTGTATTTGTAGACTTCGCACCCGAGTGATTAAGCAGTCATCATCGGTTTCCAAAGGAAGAAAACTAACTGTAGAGAAAACAGAATCTAAATGAGAAATTGTTTCTACATCTGGAACAGGTATGATAATTGCTTCTGTCTTCTCTTTCTGTTGATTACTACATGACTGAAAAACAAGCAAAAAAAGTGATATGCAGAAAATTGACGCATTAAAAAAAAATATTTTCATAGTATCCATATTATATCTAAACCACCTCTATTTCTATTAAAACTCGTATGGGAAATCATTTGTATTGTTTTCAAATATTAACCCATACGAATTTATAAGTATCAACTACACAATGTAGCAGCTCCAACGATAATAGTTGAAGTAGTATCTGTCAAAGTAGAAACTTCTGCATTCACACCATTTGCTTTAAAATAGCTCTGAATCAAAGGCAAGAAACGTTGCTGAGACAACACCATCCCCCCTCCTATAACCAATTGTTTTGCTTTGAATCTCTGCATAAAAGGCAGCATAATCTCACCAAATAAATTTGAAAATTCTTGAAAAACCTGATCTGTTTCAGATTGATATTTTCCACTTTCACAGAAATCAATCATTCCTTTCACTCCTTGTATTTTTTCAGAGGTCAACTCATTAAATCGTTTCTCAAACCAACGTGTTGAAACATAATCTTCGGCTATCACTCCACGAAAAGGATAGTTCCATAGCTCGCCACCAATAGGGACTCCCGGTCCATAAGTGGCATAACATCCATCCACCACGAAACAAGCACCAAAGCCTGTTCCTAAGGTAACACCTATTAAGTGACCGTCATTACCTCCTCCTATTCTCCATGCTCCCATGCCAAATGCAGCAGCATCATTAGTAAATAGGATCGATTCAAGTGCTACACCTGTTACTTTATGCAACTCATCTCGAACATTCAGTCCCTTTAAGGCAGCAAATTTATGATCTGCCATAGCTATTCCCCCCGTAAAATCAAAGGGAGACGGTATAGCTACACCAATACCCAAAATAGTCTTACTACCAGATTTTCCCAAGCACACTTTCAATGCTTTTTCCCAAGCGGCAAGAATGACACCAGCAGTCTCGTTTTCACATACTTTCACCTCAACATAAGTATCAGCTAATAACTCACAAGTATTCAAATCAACAATTTGACAAGCGATATGAGATCCTCCAATATCAACTCCTAATACGTATTTTTCCATCCTATTCTAATTCAAAATTATCTCGTCAATAAAAAGAAAACCAGGCTTCCCTTTTCCTCCATGCCACGATGGAATAGATTGTTCAGATTTTACAATCACTTTCACGTAGCGAGTCTTCACTGCATCAAACTTTAGTGTATGAGTGAAAAGTCCATTTCTATCCTCATTTGTCATAGCTGGATACTCTTCAGATGCAACACTCGTATAAGTTTTTCCATCCTCAGACACCTCTATCGCAAATCCTCTAGCATCAAAAACCCAATCTCCTTTTTCAACACAAGTGACAATCTCTGCGCTAGAAATCTCAGTTGACTGTTGTAAATCAACAACTGCTTCCATATCATTACGATAGAAAGCAATCCAACGACCAGTTTTATAATTCACAGTCCCTCGCAAACCATCAACCAAAGTTGGAGCACCTTCGAATTCATATTGCTTATTCACTGGTTGAAGCATTGTGATAGGCTTCAAACTTGCTTTATTTAGATTGATCTTCTCAGAAAAAACCACACTATTACCAATTGGACGAATAGCCATAGATTTAAATGTACAACTTTCATTAACCATGACAGGTTTTGTATATTTTGGAGAACTTGCAGTTGGTTCTGTTCCATCTAAGGTGTAATAAATATCTGCACCGTCAAGTGTAGATAGAGTGACATCCAAGGTTTTATTTTTACTATTAGGAACAAAAGAGGTTGTAATATCAAATAGATGCTTGCCGTAATTATATCCATAAAGATTATAGAGAGCAAACATTTTAGGCATACGAGTCAAGAAGTTATCATAGTTCTTATTCGTAGGTTCCGTCCATTGAACCTCAGCCAAAGCATCCATTCGTGGTAGAAGCATATATTCAACATGACTAAAACTTGGCATATACTCCGTCCATATATTTGCTTGTACACCAACTATAAACTTCTTGTCTTCCTTACTCAAATGATCAGGAATAGGATCAAAGCTATACACCTTTTCAAGAGGAAGATATCCTCCAATTGCAAGCGGCTCTTGCTCATTTATAGATTGGTAATAATCAAAATAAAGATGAGACGTTGGTGTCATAATCACATTATGTTTCAATGCAACTGCCTGAAGACCGTTATTTACACCACGCCATGCCATAACCGTAGCATTTGGAGCTAATCCACCTTCTAGTATTTCATCCCAACCAATCATCTTGCGGTTGTTCTCGGCTAAAAATTCACTTACAGAGGTAATAAAGTAACTCTGTAAACGCTCCTCTTTGCTATGACTTTTATCTCCTTTCAAACGTAATGCCTTAATTTTAGCTTGACATTTCTTACATTTAGCCCATCGTGTTTTAGGACATTCGTCACCACCGATATGAATATATTCTGAGGGGAAAATCGTTAATAATTCACCCAATACATCCTTTACAAATTCCAAAGATTTAGCATTTCCAGCACAAAGTACGTCATCAGAAACTCCCCACTGTGTCCAGGTTTCATATGGTCCACCCGTACAACCTAATTCAGGATAAACAGACAATGCTCCCAACATATGACCAGGTAGGTCTATTTCAGGAATAACAGTGATAAAACGATCTTTTGCATAAGCAACTATCTCTTTTGCATCCTCTTGAGTATAAAATCCTCCATAAGGCTTTCCATCGTATTTGCCTGAATTCTTACCGATAACTGTTTCCTTACGCTTCGAACCACTCTCTGTCAATTCAGGATATTGCTTGATCTCAATTCTCCAACCTTGATCGTCAGTCAAATGCCAATGGAAACGATTCATATTATGCAAAGCTAACAAATCAATGTAACGCTTAATGGAATCCACCGAGAAAAAATGACGTGACACATCCAACATCATACCACGATATTCAAAGCGTGGAACATCATTTATAACCACCTCAGGTAGTACAATCTCAACATCTTTCACTATAGGTAGTGATTTTCTTAGAGTCTGTACACCATAAAACACCCCAGCTTCTGTTGGGGCAGTAATACTCACGCCCTTGCTAGTCACTTTCAATTGGTAAGCTTCTGACTTATCAGATTTCATGCCTAAAGACAATACAATGGCATTGTCTCCTGCTGTTCCAGCTTCTACCACTAGATTTTTACCTGTTGACTCTTTGATGTACTCCGCTAAGAAGTCTGCATTTTTCTCCATGCTTGCATTCCCTGCTGGATACAAAATCTTTACTCCATCACTCAAGATAAAAGGAGTAGAGTTTCCAAGTGTAATCTCTTGAGGCAATGGAATTACTCCATAATCCGCAGACTCTTGCTTTGAACTACAAGACACAAGCAGTCCTAGTAATAGACCGCTTAACATGCTAGTAAATAATTTTTTCATAGTTAGGTATCTAAATTAATATTAATAAATGCTTTGTAAATGTCTTATCTTCACATCCAAGACTTGCCCTTTCTTTATGGCAGGCGAAGTAATCGTAATTTTACGGGATTTTTTAGGCAATAAATCAAAGAAGTTATCACTAAAACTAGCTCCTTGTATAGGTATTTCTATAAAAACATCCTTCGCTAATTGAGAAGAACTTAATGTCAGTTCGCAAACACCATCCTCTGTTTTTACTTTCCATTTTAGATTAGCTTTTGGCAAATTCAACTCCTTGGGCTTTTTAAAGAAGTAGGTCTCCTCACTCACTTTTTTACCCGAATGATCTTTTAAGGTCAGCAATAAATAACACTCACTCATCTGTTCGCTTGTCAAAAGAGAACTTAGATTTTCTTCCCATACCTTAGCCGATGTATTCGCAACAATACTTGTTTTTATTTTCTTCCGACTCTTCATCTTTCCTTGAAAATCAAACACATTCAGCTCCAAAGTCATATTATTCATATCCTCTAGTTTATCTGAAAGTATCCAAATCTGTAAACTATCCCCCTGCTGTATAGCATCAATCAATATAGGCGCAAATGCCCGCTGCGCTTGATAATGAAGAGCTTTCCAATTTCCATAGTAATCGATACTCGACCAAGAAACAACAGGCCAACTGTCATTTAATTGCCAATACAGTGTTCCCATACAATAGGGACGATTGCGACGATGAGCTTCAAATCCTTGTCGCATTCCCTTTCCCTGCATCACTAGACTCAAGTAAATAAAATCTTCAAATTTCTCAGGAACAATGTAATCTCGCTCCATATACGTTTTGATTAAAGCATTACCAATACTACTTTTTTGGTGAGCATTCATCACCTCTGATTCCAATTGATAATCTTTAGGCTCAGCGAAAGTAGCTATTGTTTTCATCTCT
>CAMRAP010000123.1 GCA_947039985.1 uncultured Odoribacter sp. | reverse complement strand
ATCTGGGATGGGGGTAATGGCACTAAGTTTAGTGTTATTGGCTTAAATTAAATAAAATAACTACCTTTGTGTTCGTAAATACTGCGTGATGGGGAAAAAATGGTATTCTAACATATTGAAAATATTGCTTATTGCTATCTTTTATGGATATGTAGTAGTGGCTATTTTCTTTTCTCACATCCATATCATTGATGGAGATTTGGTTTCTCATGTTCATCTTTTTGAAAGAACAGCGGAAGATCAACCTTTTCACTCTCATTCTCAAAGTGGGATTCAACTATTTAGCTCATTAACTTCTCATAATACAGGTCGGGATATTATTCCTTCTTTTGTTTTTGGTACATCATCTGTATTTATTGTACCGCATAAGACAATTCTGCTATGTGAGGGCTATGCAACTGCATTACAAACAGATTTTTCTCGTCGAGGCCCACCCGTGTTGTCCTAAATTTAAATGGTGCTTGTTCTATTTTAGAGCAAGTTTAAAAACCTTATCCTAAATTAGATATTTAAGTAGCTGATGAAAATCTGCTAGTAATTTTGTGTGTTTTAAATTTTAAATAGTGATGACTAAATATATACTTTTATTTTTTATTTTTACAAATGCGTTCGTATACGCAAAAGAACTTCCAAAGGGATTTAAAAAGACAGATGCCAATTTATTTGGCCATATTATAGATAAAGAAACAAAGGAACACCTGATGTATTTGACCGTAGCCTTGAAAGGCACAACCGTAGGCACAACAACAGATGCAACGGGGCACTACTTTTTGAAAAATCTTCCAGAGGGAAATTTCACATTGGTGATGAAAGCTGTAGGATACCGAACAATAGAGATGCCCGTAAGTTTAAAAAAGGGGAATACATTGGAAATAAACTTTGAGGTAGAGGAGGATCTTGTTTCCTTAGACGAGGTTGTCGTTTCTGCTAATAGAAACGAGACAACCCGACGAATGGCACCTACTTTGGTAAAGGTATTGGATGCTGAATTACTTGAAATGAAAGGTGCTGCTAATCTGGCAGATGGGTTGAACTTTCAACCCGGCGTACGAGTAGAATCGAGTTGTCAAAACTGTGGCTCTTCGCAGGTGCGAATCAATGGATTAGATGGTCCATATACGCAGCTATTAATTGATTCTCGCCCTGTATTCAGTGCATTAGGTAGTGTATATGGCTTAGAGCAAATTCCTGCGAATATGATTGAAAGAGTAGAGGTGATGCGTGGTGGTGGAAGTGCATTGTTTGGCTCGTCAGCTATTGCAGGGACAATCAATATCATTACGAAAGAGCCTATACGTAGTAGCGCTCAAGCGTCACATAATATCACGATGATTGGCGATGGAGGTACATTTGATAATGTCACTTCTTTAAATGCTTCTATGGTAACTGACGCTAGGAATGCAGGTATGTATGTCTTTGCACAGAGTCGCCACCGTTCTGCTTTCGATCAGGATGGAGATGGTTTTTCGGAGTTGCCAAAGATAAAAACCAAGATGGCAGGATTTAGATCGTTTTTAAAGACAGGTGTCTATTCTCGTATCACAGCAGAGTATCATACGATTCGTGAATTTCGTCGTGGTGGTGATAGCTTGGATTTGCCTCCTCATGATGTCATGATTGCTGAACAGTTGGATCATGATATCAATTCGGGAAGTTTAAAGTTTGATTATTATTCGCCAAATGAAAAACATCGTCTTAGTTTTTTCTCTTCTCTTCAGCACATCAATCGGGAGAGTTATTATGGTACCGATCACAATGAAAATGCTTATGGCAATACAGATAATCTCACATCGGTAACAGGAGGTCAGTATTCTGGAAGTTTTGACCATGTTCTTTTTATGCCTGCTGATTTAACTGCTGGTTTAGAATACAGTATTGATGATACGGAAGATGTGATTAAAGGATATAATCGTTATTTTACACAGACAACACGTGTTTATAGTGCTTTTCTACAAAATGAGTGGAAAAATCAAAAGTGGAGTTTTCTATTGGGCGGACGTTTGGACAAACACAATATGCTAGATGATGTTGTATTTAGTCCACGTATGAATGTTCGTTTTAATCCTACTGCAGACCTGAATTTTCGAGCAAGTTATTCTGCTGGATTTCGTGCTCCTCAAGCATTCGATGAAGATTTACATATAACATTAGTTGGAGGTGGAGACGAAGGCGATGGACGTTTGTCTATCATTGAGAATAGTGATGATTTAAAGAAAGAAAAGTCACACAGTTTTAGTCTTTCAACAGATTGGTATCATACCTTTGGTAATGTTCAGGTAAACCTGCTCGCAGAGGGTTTTTATACAAAGTTAGATGATGTGTTCGCACTACGTCCACTAGGTGATTATGATCAAGATGGCATACTTACTTATTTACGTGAAAATGCTTCGGGAGCAGAGGTTATGGGTATAAATTTAGAAGGTCGTGCTATCTTCACGCATTGGTTTGAATTGCAAATGGGAGGAACTATTCAACGTAGTCGTTACAAAGAAGCTCTAGAGTGGAGCGAAGACGAAACTGTTCCATTTGAAAAGGATATGTTTCGTACGCCTGATTTGTATGGTTACTTTACAGCAACGCTAAAACCAACAAAACGATTTACTACTTTTTTGTCAGGAAACTACACAGGAGAGATGTTAGTTCAGCATATGGCAGGATTTGTAGAAAAAGATATTGCAGTAAGAACCGATGGTTTTTTTGATATGGAATTAAAGTTTGCTTATGATCTTGAACTCTATAAAGAAACGACTTTGCAACTAAGTGCAGGTGTGAAAAACATCTTTGATGCTTATCAATCAGATTTGGACAGAGGTGCTAACCGTGACCCAGGATACACTTATGGTCCTTCTTTACCTCGTAGTTATTGTGCCGGAATGAAGTTTTCATTCTAGGGGAAACACTAAAAAAGAGCCATCCAAAAGTAATTTTTTGGATGGCTATTTTATTTTAGAAAAGGCTTCACAATGTTCTTTTTTACAATTGTCCAATGGCTTTTAAATAAGCAGAAGCACTTAGTTGTAAGTTAGATTTAGCAGTTATCCACTGGCTCCAAGCCTCTTGCCATTGCGCTTGTGCCTCTAGTAGAGTGGTGAGATTCTCCATCCCAACTTGATATTGATCAGTGCTAATTTTGACATTTTCACGGGCTTGTTCTAAAGCTTTGTTGGTCATTTTTACTCTGGTTTGAGCGTCTTGCATATTAAAACGAGTCGATGTAATCTCCAATATCATCAAGTCTGTGGACTTTTCAAGGTTTAGGTGACTGATCTCTTCTTCTGCACGAGCCGAACGCACTTTATTTCGACCTTCGCCCCAATTAAAAATAGGTATTTTAACAGAAGCCATGGCAGAAAAAGAAGCTCCCTTTTCATCTTCGCCATTTAATTTTACGCCTCCACTATAAGTATATCCTGCAGTTACTCCCACTTGTGGTAGAAAGTCAGAACGACTAAGAGCCACTTGATGTGCTTTTACATCCATTTCACCTTGTAGTATTTTATAATCAGGGCGTTGAGATACAGCGCTATCCAAATGCCATATCTCTGGATCGATTACATCGAGTAAGGAATCTTGTAGATGTAATTCTGTTCTCAAGTCCAAGCCTATAAATCGGCATAAATTCATACTTGCTAAAACTCTTCCATGTTGAGCTTTTTGATACATTAAGGAAGCTTCATTATATCGTACTTGTGCTTTTAATACATCATTTGCTGTAGCCATACCGACCTCTTTTGAATCTTCTAGGTTCTTCACTAATTCACGAACAACCTCTTCGTATTTTTCGGCAGCTAAAACTTGTTCTCTTACCTCCATCAACTGCCAATAAGCTTGCTCTGTTTCCAGTAGAATCTTTGAACGATTGTAGCGTATATTTTCAATAGAGATATGTTCACCTAATTTTGCCATTTGATGAGCTTTTTTCACCTTTCCACCCATATAAACCGCTTGTTCCAATTGAGCACCAGCAGAATATACGCCTCTTAAATTCATTTCTAATTTAATATCAGGTAAAAAAGCATAGCTATTAAACAGTGGATTTCCATCTGCCCCTATCACTGGTTTATTTGTAGATGGATCAATCATCAGATCGGGCTTTAATTGTCCATCTGCAGCGGGCTTATAACTAGGTAAATATCCTCCTTTTAAACTATAATCGTATTTCTTTTGATGATATAGACCAAATCCAACAGCTGAAAGTTTTGGTAAATAACCACTCCTATAAATGCGTGTTTCATAGCTTGCTTTTTGTCTTGTTTGCTTAGCTATTTCGATGTCTTTACTATTTTCTAGTGCCATCTCTCGGCACATTTGTAGATTCAAATGCAGCTGAGCTGATGTAGTTATTGGAAATAAAAAGAGTAATAATATTAATGGGTGTTTCATACCTTGTCAATTATTTATGAATGTTTTATTTTCTTAGAATTGTTGATATGGAAGAAAAGCGAATAAAGGATGGGTAAAATAATCAAGGTGACAACAGTTCCGACAAATAGACCTCCCATAATTGTTACTGCCAATGCACCAAACATATCGTCATTTACTAGGGGAATCATTCCTAAGATAGTTGTCATTGCAGCTAAAAAGACCGGTCGGAATCGAGATGTTGATGCATCTATTAAGGCTAAAAAAGTGTCTTTCCCAGAACGAATCTGAACATCCACCTCATCCACTAGAACAACTCCATTTTTAATCATCATGCCTACTAGCCCCAGAGCTCCAACAATAGCCACAAAACCAAACTCCTTGTCGGCTAATAACATTCCACTAACCACTCCCGAAACAGCCAATGGCAAGCATAGTAAAATCATTAAGGGTCTGCGATAATCTCTAAACAAGGCAATTAAAATGCTTAGTATAATAACTACTGCTATTGGTATATTCTTAAACAAATACGATTGTGAACTGCTACTTGCCATGTATTCTCCTTGCCATTCGGTCGTATAGCCTGGAGGGAACTGTATACTATCAATTTTGGGGAGAATACTGTTTCTGACCTCTGTTGCTGTATATCCCGGCGCATTATTACATTGAACAGAAATAGCACGTTGTCCATTGTAGCGTCTAACAATAGGGACTTCCCATTTAATATCTATTCCTGAACTGATTTGGTTCAGGGGTGTAGGACTAATCAAGCGTTTTAAAAGCTGTTCTTCGTCCAAAGCCCCTGTCATGAGCTCTCTTACTGTTCCCATATTAATACCATTTGTTGATGGCTGCATACTCCAAACAGGGAGAGTATTTAACTGTTCAGAACGCTTATTCATAGCATTTACACTTCTAAAATAAATAGGTAGCATATGCTCTCCTTCATAGTATGAGGCAATAGGTAATCCATCTGTTGCCGCCAATAAAGCCAAGCCAACATCTCCACGTGACAAATTTAGGTTACGTGCATTTTCTTGAGTGTATTTGACATTCATTTCTGGTGTTTCATCTCCCCAATCATTAGTTACTAAATTAGCCATAGGTTCAGCTTTCATAATATCTTCAACCTGCTTGCTCAGTTGTTTTAGAATGGCAGGATCGGGACCAGAAATCATTAGCTGAATAGGGAATTCCATGTACATCAG
>CAMRAP010000122.1 GCA_947039985.1 uncultured Odoribacter sp. | reverse complement strand
TAAAAGGTATAGGTAGTAACACAGAAACTGCATTATTACAGGAGTTTAAGACAGTAAATAGGATTAGGTCAAGCTCTATGGAAGATTTAGCTCGTATTGTGGGAAAGAAAAAGGCAGAAACAATCCATCAATTTTTCAAAGATCTAGAATAAAAAAATGGTCGGATCAATATTATTTGACCCCACCATTTTTTATGTTGCTTCATTATATGACGAATCACCCAAATCTAGGTCTATATAATTAGTTTAGAATTTGTTGATACTCTTCTTTATTTGCAAGTATTTCGACCGCTTTTAGAATTCCTTGATCATGCTTTATTTGATATTCAATCAATCCCTCTGATGAATAGTAGCGTTGGATAAACTGATCTGCTAGAAATGAAGTGATCTCAGTTTTAAAAAGAGTCATATCTCTGTCTAGAGAGTGATAAAAAGATTTTTGTAACTGTTCCATTTCCTCCTTTGAGTCACTATAATACTGCTCTTCTTTTGCCGCTTTAATTAATTTCTCAAGCAATTTTTGAGATTCTGTTTCATAACTAAATTGATGTTGTTTCAGGAATTCCTTGAATTCATTATAAATCTCTTCTGAAATAGTAAATGACTGAATATCAGCTACTTTAGGGTTCCTTAGAGCATAATCACTAACAAAGTCAAATGTAACATCCTGAATAACAAGTTCTTGTGTCACTCGTGCAAATTTGTCTGCTTTAGTTTTTATATCTGGAGCAATACCACCACCATCATATACCTTTCGTCCATTTTGAGTGGTATATTCATTCACTAATGAATCAGGAACTTTTCCAACACTTCCATCAGGATTACGATGAGAGTAATCAAGAGCCTGAATACATCGTCCACTTGGGATGTAATACTTAGCTGTGGTGACCTTTATTTTGGTGTTATAGGATAAATCGCGGACGGTTTGAACCAATCCCTTGCCAAAAGAACGTTCGCCAATTACAACAGCTCTATCAAGGTCTTGTAGTGCTCCTGAAACAATTTCTGCTGCAGAGGCAGAGGAGCGATCAATTAAAATGGCTAATGGCATATCTGGTGCAATAGGATTTTTAGTTGCAAAATACTCTTTATCCCATTGCTTAAGCTTTCCTTTTGTATAAACAACTTTTGAATTTTTAGGGACGAAAAAATTAACAATGTCTACTGCTTGATCTAGTAAACCACCTGAATTCCCACGCAAATCTAAAATTAAAGATTGTATACCTTTGTTTTTCAGGTCGATAACAGCTTTACGAACATCTGAAGCCGACTTATCAGTAAAGCTACTTAAATAGATATACCCAGTATTAGTATCAGCTAAGCCATAAAAAGGGATACTAGGAATCTGTATTTTTTCACGTATAGCTTTCTTTTCCAGAGGTTTATCAATGTATTTACGTTTTACTTTAATTGTGATTTCCTTATTGGGTTGCCCTTTTAGCATACCACTAACATCTTCTGTTGTTTTTCCTTTTGTAGAATGTCCATCTATCGACAGGATAATATCGCCTGGAAGAAGTCCTGCTTTGGCTGCTGGTGAATTTTTATAAGGTTCTCTAATAATGACATTGCCATCTTTTTGGCTAATGATAGAGCCTATCCCTGCATACTCTCCAGTTGTCATTAATTTCACATCTTCCATTTGGGATTCAGGGTAGTAAACTGTGTATGGATCAAGGGATTTAAGCATGGCTTTAATACCGTTTGAAACAATATCGGCGGGATTAACTTCATCCACGTAAAATAGATTGACTTCTCGGAAAAGCGTAGCAAAAATGTTTAACTGCTTGCTAATTTCAAAACTTTTATCATCATTTTTTAGTGCTGTTAGTCCACAAGTAAAAATAATTACGATGATTGCTGAGAAAATAATTTTTTTTGTCTTCATTATAGTGTGTGTATTGCTTAATTGATTACTATACGATCTAACGAAAATACGCTTTATAATTGAAATTTAAAAATCAAGAGTTGAAAATTAGTAAATCATTATGAGAGCATGCTTTTTTTTAAGGAACAGGGTCATAGCCATGACCTCCCCAAGGATGGCAACGTAGTAGGCGCTTTATTGTTAGCCAAGCTCCTTTTAATGGGCCATATTTATTTATTGCTTCTACTGCATATTGCGAACAGCTAGGTACATATCGGCAGCTAGCAGGTGTTAGCGGTGATATACAAAGCTGATAAAATTGAATAGGAATGAGCAGAATGAACCGAAAAATAGATGCTTTTTTTTTCATACGGGTATATATTTTTGATGAACGTATGCAGCTAGCCCATTTATGCCATTAAAAGTGCAATTTTTTCTAATGCACTTTTAATGGCTTTTTCTGTTTTTAAATAGGAGGGAAGACTGTTATCCAAATAGATAAATAAAATATCAATGGTAGTCCCTTCTTTGATTTGACTATAAAAAAGTGGTTTATTTAAGCGAAAACTCTCTCGAGTAAGGCGTTTAATTCTATTTCTTTTTACAGCTCGTTTAAATCTTTTTTTGCTGACACTGATAGCTATGCGAGCTGGAAACTCTCCTAATGAAGAAGAGTTTTTACAGACGACACGAAATGGATATTTCACAAAGCTAAACCTAGAAGCAACTAATTCTTCAATGAGTATTTTACTAGATAAGCGTTCTGATTTGCAAAGTGAATACATGAAAAAGGATATTGTCAGATTATTTGATCTTATTTTCCTTGTTGTAGCTTTTAATATAATCCTCTATAGCCATTGTCATAGAAGGGCACTGTAGGGTAGGTGCTTTTATATCTAAACGCAGTCCAGATTCTTCAACAGCTTGCCAAGTTGCTGCTCCAAATGCTGCTATAGCTATGCCATCCTGTTCGAAGTCAGGGAAATTTTGCAGCAGTGATTTAACACCTGATGGAGTATAAAGAACAATAATGCGATACTCCTTTAGAGCTGTAATAGTGCTCAAATCGCTGGCAACTGTTCTATAAAGAATAGCTTTTGTATATTTTAATTTCAGTTTATCTAATAAACCAGGAATATTTTCTTTGTGGATATCTGAAAGTGGAACTAAAAAATTCTCAGTCTTGTTTTTCAACAAGATTTTAGTCATATCTTCCACTTTCTTTTCACCATAGAAAATTTTCCTTTTGCGGTAAACGATGTATTTTTGCAAATAGAATGCTGTTGATTCAGATATACAAAAATATTTCATAGTATCTGGAACAGTAACACGTAATTCTTGACATATTCTAAAGAAATGATCAATAGCTGTACGGCTTGTAAAAATGACAGCAGTATGCTCTAGAACATCGATTCTTTCTTGTCGAAATTCTTTGGCAGAGACTCCTTCAACCTTGATGAAGGGTTGAAAATCTAGCTTCAATCCATATTTTTCAGCTAAATCTGAGTAAGGAGATTTTTCAGTTGTTGGTTCAGGTTGCGATACAAGTACCTTTTTAATTTTCAAAATACGAAGGTTTTAAATTAATCATCAATTTTATACTACTATTTTATACACGATGAGTAGTGGCATAATTTCGAAGGCACAAAGGTACAAAATCATATATAAAATTGAAACTCTATGGATGAATAATATTTCAATTAACCTAGCAAATTTAACAAGGAGTAAAAAAGCTAAACTAAATGCAGTTATTTGAAGCAAGGATTCGACGGCAAAATGTTGAACAAAAAAGCTAGAAAGTACAAATGGAGAGACTGCTAAACCTATGATAATGTGATATGTCCATAGATTAATAGTTGTCTCAGCTGCTGTATTTTGGGAATTAAAAGTCCAGCCCAACAAACGAATAAGGAAAAGTAGTGTAAAATGGTAAATCAGAAGAGCTGTAAATGTATAAAGAGTATAAATACTTAGAAAAAAGTCGCAGAAAAGAGTTGAGATACATCCAGAAATGACTGAAAATGAGAGTGATAATGATAGTATATAATTAAATAAATTGGAAGAGATTCCTTCGTTTAAAATAGTCTCTACCTTTTTTCTCTTGAAAACTACATTTAATAAATTCAGAAATAAATTTTTACCTCTTAATCGAATAAATGCAAATGCAATGATGAAAATGATAGCATAAACAAGTTCCCCTATCAAATAGTTATTTTCTGGCAAAGGAGAGTTTGCCAAATGATGTGTAATAGCCAACACCTCGGATTGAACACTATCCATCTGAGAGAGGCTATCTTTAGAAAGAAAAGATATTGTATTTGTATCTAGCATTGAATTTGTATGCGATATTAAAACTGATTTCATGTGAACCTTCTGTTGATTTTACTAAGTTTCCAAGTGACATATCATACGAATAGGCTAATCGATACTCTAATGTTTTGTTGTTAGAATTTAACTTTAGTCCTAATTTAAAAGTGAGCGCTTTATAGTTTTCTTTGGAACTGTTTAATAGTTGTGAGCTGTACCAAATTCCCCCGAAAAATGGGTCGGTAATGAGGTCAGTTCCAACCATAATATTATTAAAAGAAGAGGAAGAAAGCAGTTTTTCTCCTTGATTTTCAAAAAATACTCCAGGCGCAATATAAAGGCTACTCTTTTTATCTAGACTATATACTGTTGTGCGCAGATAAGCCTGCCATTGTAGTCCTATTTTCATGGGAATCCTTGAATCTTCTTCCATTAAATTATCTTTAGGACGAGTTAGATGGCTGACAGAGAAGCCTATATAATTATGCATAAACTCTCTGTCATGTCTTTCCCAAGGGATATAGGTCATAAATCCAGCCCCAAAATCCCAATAATTTTGTTTTTCATTAATGTTATTAGGAGTTGTTGTTGTAAAAATATTACCATAAATTTCATGTAAGTTTCCAGAATAAACATACTTGTTAAAATCTAATCTCTCATCACTAAAGCTACCTTTGACTCCCAATTGGAAATATATATTTCTTTCTCTACTGAAATATCCTCTCCAAGAATAAGACATACCAACGGTATTGGACTTTAAAAATCCACCACCTTCGTCACTAGAAATAGCATATAGTCCCAATCCGTAGTTATTGTGTGCTTTTAAATCAACAGAAACATGAATATTAGAAAAATTACCCGGAAAATTAGGCCAAAGTTTTCGATAGGTCATTAAAGTATTTAATTGTCCCTCTTGTAAGCCTACAAAAGCAGGATTATAGTAAGTCCGATTTTCCCAGGGTTGAGAAAATGTAACATCTTGAGCAGATGCGACTTGTGTATATGCAAAAAAAACAAGGTAGAGTAAAAATCTACTTTTAGCAGTGATGATCATGATGGATGCTTTGAAATTTCATACAAATATACATGATAATTTTGAATTTTCGTATAGCAACATAAAAAATCAAAATCAGCAATTAGTAATCTTTAGCTTACAAAGAATAAAAAAAACAAAAAAGACAAAGGAATATGAAATAATAATTACTTTTACGGTATTTTATGTGTATTTTTAAATGTATTGTAAGTTATGAGTAGATTGAATGTATGTGTGTGGTTTGTTGCATTAATGTGTATCTCGCCTTGGTGTAAGGCTGATAATATTGATTTTTTGGAAATAGATGCATATTCAGAGGCGTTTAGTATAGGACAGGAACGTGAGAATATTGATGTCATTTTTCCAGTGACAGAGGATACAACTTGGGTTGTCAA
>CAMRAP010000121.1 GCA_947039985.1 uncultured Odoribacter sp. | reverse complement strand
CATTGACAGCTTTAGCTCTGATAATACTAAAAACATCTTCTTCTAGTGAGATCTCTTTTTGTCTGATTTCCATTCGTTGATCCAAAGCATATTTAACAGCTTCCTTTGTATTTACTTCTACGGATGTGATACTAGTATTTGGAAGAACCATTACATCTTCATCTAGAGAGATTCCTAGCAAAATTTTGAAGTTGTCTTTGGCATTTTCATAACTAATCTCAGAAGAGTAAACAGAAGATTCACTATTTGCAAGATTCACATCTGCCTGATAGAGCTCTTCTTTAGCAACTAAGCCTGCATCTACTTTATTTTTGATGATTTCATAATTTTGTTTTTGATTATTATATTCATCCTGGGCGATATTTAAATCTTTTTGTTTTTGATAGACACTATAAAACTGAGAGGTAACGCTCTTCTCTATATTCAGTTCCTGCATTGCATAGCTGATTTTTGCATTTTCTAGTGAATATTCAAGTTCCTTTAACTCCATTTTTGTGCGGTTATAGGTGAACAAAGGTTGCTCTATGCGCAATGAGATATCATGATTAAAAGAGGTGTTTTGAACATCAGAAGTTTTATTCATTGCATCTTGCCATGAAAAATCATTGATTAAAGAAATAGATCCATCAGTCCATTTAATCGGTTGTTTGATTCCAAGTGAGGCAGATGAGGACATCGTTTCATTATCAAACCAACTTGCTGTTCTTTCATCATACCGATTGTTACGATTGTATTGAAATGGATTTACATCTAATGAAAACTGTGATTTCAATGATGCGTGTTGAGCGATTAGATTCAATTGTCGTTGTTCTAAACTCAATTTGCTTTGAATTAAGGCAGGACTATATTCAAAAGCAGTTTCCAATGCTTTTTCAAGTGTCAAAACTTCTTGAGCAGAGGAATATTTTATTCCAGATGTAATAAGGAGTATAAAAATCAAAGAGTTTTTAAGCATGGTATTTATGTTTTGATATTTTTATAATGGTCAAATTTAATATTATTTATCGATTAAAGAGAATTTGATGGCATCAGCAATAACGTAAGAACCCGATACTTTATCTGTTAAAGTGACTGTTGTTACGCCAGCTGGGAGGTAAAAGCTTTCGAGAGAAACCCAGCCCCCAGCTTCTTGTTCTAAGTCGATCGTCATATTTTCTGTCTCTCCGTCATATTCGACTGTATAGGTTTGGTTGCGATCTGAACTCCGACTATAATAATGTCGATTACTACTCTCTGTTTTGGGATTCCATATAAAAAGTTCATAGTGACCACTTTTAGGTATGTCTGCACTCCAAATAATGGAGTTGTTTCCACTGCCTTTTGTCTTATACAATGCAGAATGGATTGTTTCACCGTAATAATAATCTGCAGCAATAAGAGTCCATTTAGAAGGTGCCCACCAAGGATTAAAATTTTTGTATCGGTCATTTTCAGACTCCTTTTCTTTTTTTACAAAATCCTTCAATTTAGTACGAGTATTCGACTCTATAATTTTAAAGCCTTTGTCACTATTATCTATAATGATTTCATCTGGATTAGGTTTAAAATCATTCGTATCAATAGGAAATATCCCCTCGATAGTATCTGTTACTGTGTGTTCAATTTTTGAAAAGTTGAAAGAAAATGCAGTAGGTAAATTATGGGAAATATTTGTATTGATTATAATACTTGCTGGTCGATTATCAACAATAATCTTAATTTCAGATGCTTCCCCCTTAGGAATAAAGTAAGAGAATTGTTCTGGAGCAGCAGTAGATTTTTCTCCCCCTTTTCTTCTGTCTCTTCCTCCTCCCTGATTCGGTTGTGCAGAGATTATAGCATCTACATCTGAAGGGTTATAGACTTTAAATTTAATTTGAAATTTAGTCATTTCATCCATGACCACTTTATTGGCATCGACATCTTTAATGTAAATGCTGGGAGAATGATCTTCTGTATACCACTGGTGAAGAAATGGATTAAGGTCTATTCCATAGGTATTCTCAAAACTGCGTCTGAAGGTTTCAAAAGGAACATCTGTAAAGCTATTTTGTTGAAAAAAATGAGTTAAGAAGCTATTGAATTCTTTTAGAGAGATTTGAGTATTGATATAGTTTTTTAGCGCATTACTTTTGAGTTTCAGTAGTTCATAAAATATTTCTGGCTTTAGTTTAGCATCTGAAATGGCTGACTGGAAACTATGGTCTGAAAGATAAGTGTTTGCACGTTGTTGATCATTGATAAAACGTGCTCGCCCTCTTTGTGGAGGTGGAGTACTTGTGCTATTTTGCATGATATTCATAACAACGTCTAGCATTGGATATTCTTCTGAGTGTACAAAGCCAGTGTGACTAAAAAACATGGGTGTAATGTTCGTTGAGTTTATTGAAGACTTTCTATTGTAGTACATATTTTCATTGATAAAGATCGAGCGAAGAAAATCTTGCAAGATTCTCATAGTCATCCCCAAGCTATCTGGCGCATTTGAATCATGACGTTTCCAGTCGTCATATCTCGTTTTTGTTGTGGTAAAGTCGTGATTATGAGTTGCATTTTGTTCTGGTACAAATACAATTTCGGGCATGACATATTCGGTGTATCCTTTCCAGTTACGAGTGTAGCTTGCAAACTGAACTGGGGTCTCAGCTATTACAAATTTATGAAAAGGATAGTTGCGTCCTTTGGCAATTTCAATATCATTTTTAAAGTCGCGTATAAGACCAACTAATGTATCACTCAAGTCTGTAAAGTGTTCTGAAAAATAATCATTCCCTTTGAAATGGAGGATCTCATACTCGGTAGAATCAATGGTCAGGGATTTCCTTTCATACTCAGCAATGGTTAGACTAATTCCGGGTAGGGGAGATTGATTCGTGAAAATTATTTGGTCATCGACTCTCTTACTTTTTCCTTGCGATAAAACAGTTTTATCACCATCATAATTCACTGTGAGTATATATTCCACAAAGTTTTTCTTTAAATGATAGGGTGATGCGGGATGAGCAGGTGCCACAGCTGAGGGATACCATAAACACTCTGGGGTTAACAGAGTAAACGTTTCTTCTAGCCAGGCGTATCGTTTACCTAAGCGGTAGATACTTCCGTAAAGTTGAGTATTTAGATAATCCTTTTTTAGAACGTCTGTATAGCAAATCGCTTCATTTATATGACCATTATAGCTTATATTCAAAGGCATTGTATCTTGACTTTGAATGGACTGATGAATAATGATCGTTTGATTTTCTCGGGTGTATGGTATTTCTGTGTCATTTGATGTGACGGAAATTATCTTCAAACTAGGATTTAAGTAGAGAATAATAGTGTCGAGTGATTTAGACAGTTTATTATGTATTTGTAAAATACTTTCTCCTTCCAGCGTACTCCCCGTTGGCGTAATAGTTAGGTTGTGGGTTAAAATAGAAACATTGTTTGTTGCTGCATATTTATTAAATGTAGTTGCATACTCACTGCGTGCATTCAATTTGTCGTGATAATGTACGACATAATAAATACCAGCAGCAACTCCAGTTAAAAGGAATAGAGCACCGAATGAACAAACGAGAACAACTTTCCATGGTCTGTGAGGTAGTCGTTTTAATAAAGCAATAGTAAAGCATATTAAACCGATTCCTAAAAGTAGGAAAATAGATCTCTGAACTAAGAAAATTTGTAAGTTCGAATGCCCTGTAATATCAGAAAAAATAGTTGGAATATTGATTCCAAAAAAATCAAATACGCCAAAAAAATAGTCGGGTAGATAAAAGAATACAACTCCAACAATTCCAAGCATGATAATAAATGTAACAGCTTGATTTTTAAGTAGGCACATGACAGTAAATGAGAGGCCTAATACAAATAATAGTGAGGGTAAGGAAATCGTAAAGAAATAGAACAAATAGGGGAATACACTAAATGGAGATTGATTCAGTACAATATTGAAAAATGCTGTAATAGCTAAAGAGATGAGATTTAGTGAAAGGAATGTTTTTATAATTCCCCAAGTTTTTCCAATAATAAAATCGGCATTACTCATTGGACGGACATAAATAACCTCTGCTGTATCTAGTTTCTTTGATCTATTTAAAAAATTTCCAGCAAGAAAAATAACAATAACTGATTGAACGATGTTATAGTAATAGGTCGAATAAAAAGGCATTAAAGAGGTTAGTGCTATTTTAGACCATTTTTCAGAGTAGGTATCAAGCGTATAGGTTAACTCAACGAGTGTAGCAAAAGAGATGATAATCACTGCCAAACAAGCAAAAATACGAAAAAGCCAACTTCTTCTCAGTAGTTTGCTTTCAAAACGTGCTATAGTACTTATATTGTGTAAGTTCATGCTTTATCAATTAGTATATAATTCCACTCTTTTTACTGTACATATCCATTTTATCATTCAATAAATAGTCCATAAAGTATACATACGCATGTTCAATATTTGGAGGAACTAATTTTCCTGAAAAGCCGTCAATCTCATCAGCAACAACCTGAATATCCCAGCCTCCTCCCGCAGAAGGGATGGTTGAAATGATCGGATATTTTTCCTTTATATCCTGTAATTCAAAATCGTTAACAAATATTTCCCACACTTTATCGTTTGCAAGGGCAATCATGTCATCTGGCGATCCTTCAAATTTCAATTCGCCTCTATTTAGGAGGGCTAAATTTTTACATGTACTAGAGATATCTCCCACAATATGAGTAGAAAGAATGATAATCGTATCTTTGTTACTCACCTCAGAGAGTATATTTCGGAAGCGGATTCTTTCTTCTGGATCAAGACCTGTTGTTGGTTCATCAACAATAATGACTTTTGGATTACTAACAATTGCTTGTGCAATGCCCAGGCGACGTTTCATACCTCCTGAAAGGTGATTTGCCCAACGATCTCGAACGTCAAAAAGCCCCACTTTACGCAACATTTCATCGACAATCTCAGCGCGTTTTTTAGTGCCTTTAATTCCTGCCATACTAGCGGCATAATCCAAAAATTCCCAGGTTTTAAATTTTTCAAAAAAACGAAAATCTTGAGGTAAATAGCCTAATATAGAGCGAATGGCTTTACGATCGCGTGCGATATCATAATCGTCAAAGAAGATTGTTCCCGATGATGGATTTTGTAAAAGCGTCATAATTCTCATTAAAGAGGTTTTACCCGCTCCATTAGGGCCAAGTAAGCCAAACATACCTGGGTTGATTTCCAGGTTGAGACCATTTAATGCTTTATGTCCACTTGGATAAATTTTGGTAAGATCTTTTATTTTGATGTTCATGGGGACAATAATTCGAACTAGTTATTTATCATAGGGGTCTAAATTAATACAAAACGTTAAGCCGTGCTAATATTTGTCGGTGTTTATGCTTTTTTTATGATATTGTCTGTTATTTGAATACCTCCCGAATAACTTGTATGCTTTTGATATTGAAATTAATATTCAAGTGTCTATTGTAAAAAAGTAGAATAATATCCAATAAGATATTTCGTGCTTGGCGATTAAGAATAATAGTTTTGACAGTGTTGACTTCGCATGTGCACAATTGATGGATCATGGTGGCACTATTGGCGCCAGAGATATAAGATATATTATTATTCACGGCATAGAAGCTGCCGTCATCAAGATTAAAAACAAAGCCTTCTTTCCAA
>CAMRAP010000120.1 GCA_947039985.1 uncultured Odoribacter sp. | reverse complement strand
ATCTCTTGAAATCATTCTTGAAATCGGAGGAATGACTACTCTATTTTCAGATACAGAGAAAGAAGTCATGGCAAGCCAAAAAAACACCTGGTATCTAGAGTACGTAAATAAAATGAGTACTGACGAACTTTTGCCAGGAGTAAAGTTATTTCTGAAAGAGTTGCAAGACAACAACATAAAAATCATATTAGGGTCAGCAAGTAAAAATGCTAAAGTGATTTTAAATCGTTGTCATATTCTTCATTTATTTGATGCAATAGTTGATGGCAATATGGTCAGAAAGGCAAAACCTGATCCAGAGGTATTTATTTTAGGAGCAAATATACTAAGAGAATTACCAGAAAATTGCATAGTATTTGAAGATGCACAAGCAGGCATTGAAGCAGCTACTCGAGCAAAAATGCGTAGCGTAGGCGTGGGAGGAAGCCCTGCTCTATTCAAAGCTAGCATGCAATTAGAAACATTTGAAAATTTCCATTTTACAGACCTTTTGTCAATCGATTAAGGGAACAAGCTTACAAAAACGATACAAACCAATGAACGAACAACTTAAAACAGACGCTTGGAAAATTATAGAAACTCAATTCTGTAAAACTAGAGTGGAGTCCTCCGAATCCTTATTTTCACTAGGGAATGGAGTAATGGGACAACGAGCGAATTTTGAAGAAAAATACACTGGAGAATCCTTGCCAGGGAATTACATTGGTGGAATATATTATCCCGATAAAACACGAGTAGGTTGGTGGAAAAACGGCTACCCTGAATATTTTGCAAAAGTAGTCAATTCTGCATTTTGGATAGGTGTAGATTTGAAAATAGAAGGCGAAGAGATCGATTTAGCAAAAAATGAAATTATATCTTATCATAGAGAGCTTGATATGCAACATAGCTTGCTTTCCCGGCAAGTAAAAATTAAATTAAAATGTGGAAAAGAAATTGAAATAAATGCTGTTCGATTTATTTCATTGACCAACATTGAACTTGGAGTCATAAAATACACGATTAAATCTTTACAAGGAGATATTGAGGTTGAAATTTCTCCATATATCAATGCAGATGTCAGAAATGCAGACGCAAATTACGATAAAAACTTTTGGGAGTATGTTAATTCTAGCCGAGATAGCATTCAGATGCGCACCAAGAAAAGTGGATTTGATGTTGCTTGGTCGCAAGCTTGTTTTATCGATGGAGTGGAATGGAGAGATGAATCTGAAAAAGAGACCATCCGTGAGACAAGCCAGTTTTCATTAAAGCAACAAGAAGAGAAATCTTTATATAAATACGTTGGAATATGTTCATCTCTTAATCATCCAGCAGAGACTTTAATCCATCAAGCGATGAAGGTGGCTAAAGAGGCTGCACAACTTGGTTTTCACGAGCTGCTTAAACAACATTCCAAAGCTTGGGAACAAAAGTGGTACAGTTGCGATATAGAAATAGAAGGCGATGATCAATCCCAACAAGGGATTCGCTACTGTATCTTTATGCTATTACAAACCTATACGGGTATAGATACTCGCTTAAATATAGGACCGAAAGGGTTTACAGGTGAAAAATATGGGGGTGTCACTTATTGGGATACAGAGGCTTATTGTCTTCAATTCTATCTCTCAACAAGTGGTCAACAAGTAGCAAAAGAGTTGTTAGTTTATCGTTATAACCAATTGGATAAAGCCATTGAAAATGCTGAAAACTTAGGATTTAAAGAGGGTGCAGCACTATATCCAATGGTTACCATCAACGGAGAAGAGTGTCACAATGAGTGGGAGATTACATTCGAAGAGATCCATCGAAATGGAGCAATTGCGTATGCTATATACAACTACATCCGATATACAGGAGATAAAGCCTATTTATCCCCTTATGGATTAGATGTTTTAATTGGGATAGCTCGCTTTTGGGCGCAACGAGTCTCCTTTTCGCAGGAGCGTCATAAATATGTCATACTTGGAGTGACAGGTCCGAATGAGTACGAAAACAATGTCAACAATAACTGGTACACAAACTACATTGCTAGCTGGTGTTTGAAATATGCAGCTGAATCTGTAGAGTTTGTAAAAAACAGTCAGCCGAATGAGTTTCAAAAATTGATAATAAAACGCAATTTTAATCCAACTCAAGAACTAGAGAAGTGGAAAGCTATTTATGAAAACATATATCTTCCTTATAACGAAAAGTTAGCTATTTTTATGCAACAAGATGCTTATATGGATAAAGAGCAAATTCTCGTTGCTGATCTAGCTGTAAGCGAACGACCCATCAATCAAAAATGGTCGTGGGATAGGATTCTACGCAGTTGCTTTATCAAACAAGCAGATGTTTTACAAGGCATCTATTTCTTTCAAGAGGATTTTGATACAGAAACAATCGCTCGTAATTTTCATTTCTATGAACCACGCACCGTACATGAGTCCTCCTTATCTCCATCTATTCATACTATCTTAGCAACGAAAATTGGAGATATGGATAAAGCCTATGAAATGTATCTACGCTCCTCTCGTCTTGATTTAGATGATTACAATAGAGAAATTGATGAGGGGCTACATATTACATCAATGGCTGGTTCATGGTTGGCTTTGACTGAAGGATTTGGAGGAATGAGAATAAAAAACGATATAATAGGATTCACACCTACCTTGCCCAAAGCATGGAGTCACATTCTATTTAAAATAAACTATCGAGATCGAATTATTAAAATAAAGGCAACACACAAAGAAGTCGTTGTATCCATAGAAGGAGAAGCTGTAGATATCAGTATATATGGAAAAACATATCATGTTACAGATCATATAACACATCTTCTATAATACTCTTTTATATTTATAATCCTAATATTCAAACCCATGCATAAATCAAATTCTTTAAAACCAAGCAGTAGCGATTGGAGTAAAAATGCAATTATATACGAACTGAACACTCGTCAATTTACCGTAGATGGAACATTTCAAGCGGCAAAGAATGAACTGCCTAGATTAAAGGAGCTAGGAATTACCATTATATGGCTAATGCCTATACAACCCATTGGTGAACTGGAACGGAAAGGGAAATTAGGTAGCTATTATGCTATAAAAGATTACAAGGGTATCAACTCAGAATATGGAGTAAAAGAGGATTTGGAACAATTTATAACTACGGCACATTCACTTGGAATGAAAGTTCTTTTGGATTGGGTGGCAAATCACACCTCACCCGATGCACTTTGGGTAGAAAATAAAGGATGGCATGTCCTAAATGAGCGAGGTGAATTGGCTGTAAAATTTGATTGGACAGATATTACAGAATTGGATTACAACCATCAAGATATGCGTAGAGCAATGATTGACTCGATGAAATATTGGATAGAGGAATTGGATTTTGATGGATTCCGTTGTGATATGGCAATGCTTGTTCCGACTTCATTTTGGGAGAGTGCTTACGAAGAACTGATTACGCTAAAACCTGACCTTTTTATGCTTTCTGAAGCAGAAGAGGTGGATCTTACAGAGAAGGTATTTGATATGTATTACGGTTGGAGTTTACATCATATAATGAATAGTGTAGCTCAAGGCAAAGCAAATGTAAATGCTTTGTGGCATAACTTTGCAGAACGTTCTCAGAAATTTCAAAAAAATAGTATCCCCCTGCTATTTACATCCAACCATGATGAAAATAGTCATGCAGGTACAGAATTTGAACGTATGGGAGATGGCGCTGAAACATTTGCAGCATTTACATACCTCGTTCCATCCATGCCACTAATATATACAGGGCAAGAGTTAGGAAATAACAAGCGACTGAAATTTTTTGAAAAGGATTTTATCCATATTCATCAAGCAGAGAGATTTACAAAATTATATAAAAATCTAAATCATCTCCGTAAAAACAATCCCGTTTTATGGAGTGGAGAGCATGGTGGAGAAATGGTTCGTATTGGTAACGATGAGCCTACACGAGTGTTCTCTATGAGTCGTAGCATGAATAGCAATAAAGTTGTTGCTATTCTAAATTTAAGTTCTGATGAACTGACAGTTACTTTAGGTGAAGGGTATTATAGAGGAGAGTATACTCTCTTCCCTACTCAAGAGAAAGTAACTCTTAATACAGGTGAAAGATTCAATCTAAGACCTTGGCAATATTTGATATTAACACAAACAGCTAAATGAATCAAGAACCAACAAAACAGATGAGAATCAAACAATTAGATGTATTAGTTTTTGTATTTTCTCTCTATTTATTATTCTCATTGATATTACAATCTTTTGTTCATTTAAATGAGGAGTGTGTAAAACTGCTTGTAGCGTTTGATTTCATATCATGTATTGTATTTTTAATTGATTGGATTGTAAGGTTACGAAATGCAGCATCTAAAGTTAAATATATTTTCAATCTGGTTAATATTATAGATTTACTAGCAAGCATTCCCTTTCTGTTTTTCTCCAATTACATGGGCTATTTTAAAATAATCAGATTGTTAAGATTAATTAAAATCATCAAAACGACCCTATCGATCATCAAAATGAATGCTGGGAATTTAATGACTAAAGGCTACATCTTAAAAATGATATTTCTTATTGTTTTTCTTGCGATCATAATAATAAGTCCAATATTAATATTAAATGTCGAATCAGAAGTGGGTAATATCAAAACTGCTGAAGATGCAGTATGGTGGACCTATTGTACTATATCTACCATAGGATATGGTGATAAATTCCCTGTCACAGGAATAGGCCGTATAATCACAGTATTTGTTTCATTAGGTGGAATAAGTCTTTTTGGATTAGCTACTGGAATATTCATTAATTATTTTTTTAACAACCCCAAAACGGAGTAAGATTTAAATGAAAAGAAAAGATAATTTTCCCCATTGCATAGAGTCAAAACAACAAAAATCCAATTCATAGTATTTAACTTGGTCTGTATATGTTTATATCAGAAAATTATTATCTTTGTCAAAGGTGTTTTGATTATATATGTCAACAAACACAGGAAATTATAATTTAAATAAAACTTATAAAGCATATGGATCAATATTTTGATAAAGTAAAAGCGTATTTAATAGAGCTTGATTATGACATTATCTCTATGGATGAAAAAGAGTCTATTTTCATTGTAAATAGTACAAGTGATGGTATTTATAACTTAATTATTGATTGTGAAGATCCTATTTTGATTTTTGAACAGTATATATTTGATATCAATGTAGATAATCCACAAACATACAAAACACTTTTACAAATGAATCGTGAAATTGTGCATGGTGCATTTGTTTTGGACGAAACAGGAAAGAAAGTTATTTTCAGAGATACATTACAGCTTGAAAATCTTGATTTAAATGAGATTCAAGGAACATTAAACTCATTAGAACTTTTATTAAGTGAATTTTCAGCGCAGTTAATCAAATTAGCTAATTAATTAAAATAATAGAATAAACAATCATGGGATTATTTAATAGAATATTTAAAGTAGGACAAGCAGAAGCTCATTCTATCGTTGATAAATTGGAAAATCCAATTAAATTGGCAGAACAAGGCATCAGAGATCTAAAAAAAGATTTAGATAGCAGTCTTCAAGCCCTAGCAGAAGTGAAAGCTGCTGCAATTCGTTCAAAACGTGATTTAGAAACAGCAAGAAATCAAGCTCAAAGCTACGAAGCGAAAG
>CAMRAP010000119.1 GCA_947039985.1 uncultured Odoribacter sp. | reverse complement strand
ACACTAATCTTAACACTCTTTCCCTACACGACGCTCTTCCGATCTTTTTCATTGATTTGCGTTGTTGTTTTAAATGTAAAATCTTGGTATGCAGGCACGAAATCCATACTAAGGCCTAGTTTTTCTATGACATCTAGAAATGAATACCTGTAATCTACCAGATAGCTTGTTTTATTGTTTTTATCAAAGTTACCTTCTGTACCTGCTTCAAAGCCATTCCAGCCCGTTTGAAACCAATACGATTGATCTTTAATATCGTTTGGTCCTCTCATATTAAGGTCGAATATTCCAGAAATAGCGTTAGACAAATTTGCCTCCCACCCCCCTAGATAAAAGTCTGAATTCGATAATAAGTTTGTATTTAAAAGCGTCACAGCACTACCCGTTAATCCCATTCCTCCATGATGATTTGGATTCGGTATTTCAAAACCATCTATACGCCATTGCAATCCCAGTGGGGAATTTCCTCTGATAATAATATCATTACGACCATCATTCAATGCTTGTACGCCTGCAAAGCTTCTCACCATACGAGCAGGATCACCCAAAGAGCCGGCATATCGATTCGCTTGTTCGGGCTTAAATTTTCGAGCTCCTATGGGTTCAGGTCTTGTGGCAATAACATTGACATCCTTAATTTCGATAGGACTACTTTCCAATTCAATCGATAAATATCCTGTAATTGAACGTACATCAACCTCTACTACAGTTGGCGTGTAGCCCAATAGGGTGAAATTAATTACCTTTCGTCCACCTTCCAATGTGATTTCAAATTCTCCCTTTTGATTGCTTGTGCCGAGATATTTGTGTCTCTCTGGAATATGTATAATCACTCCAGCAATAGGGGTGCCAGACTCTTCTTCGATGACTTGTCCTTTTACTTTATACTCCTCCTTTTGTGAGTATAAAGTGAATGAACAGAATATAATGAATATGAACAGTAGTACAAATTTCATGGAGTTTCAGTTTTATGTAATAAAACGAGATTACCTTTACTTAACGATATCTTCTTGTATACGGTTTCAACTGTAAGACACATTCTATCTCAGATATGGAATTCTTGTATTTGTATTATTCTTTTTATTTATCTCAACTAAGGAGTTTCTATCCTTAAAACAAGCGGATATATTGTTACAGGAATCTCAAAAATTATTTTCTATTTTGAGAAGAGAATCATTACACACACACTATAAACGTTTATCTAATAATTCAGATTTTGTATTGTGCTATGGAAAAACATTATATGATAATGAGCTATTTGTCGATGCACTACAAATATTGCAACAAGCATCTCGCCTAAAACCATCATCAGATCTGATTTATGATTTAGGCAAATGCTATCAACAGGCTAAAAACTACAAGGAGGCAGGGCGAAATTATACACTTGCATCTTATATGGTTCTCTCCCACATCCCCAAAGCAGGGTGGATTTTTTTGCACAATTTGATTTGCGGATTATACATACAAGGAATGACAAGGAAAGAAATATACAATTTGATTGTAAAAAATGGATTCAGAGGTAAACTAACATCCTTTTACGCTTGGTTTAATAAAGCTTTTCCTGATTACTTAAAACAGAATAAGGTTAATAATGATACACTTAAGAATTTGAGCATAGCTATAAAGCAACAAACTATATCTTCTAGAAAATTATCCATATATGTAACATCTCCCACATTTGGCATTAATAAATCAACGAGTGAATGCTCGGAAGAATATAAGTTTACACATGAACTGATGGATAAATCAATAGAGCTTACTGAAATAAAAAACTTCTCTGATCAATTCAGGTACATACTAAAAAAAGGAGATGAGAATGAATTGGATTATTGGATAGAAAGTGTCTTGAAATCAGATTTCAAAAAACTATATTCATTTGCAAAAGGAATAAAAAAGGATATCGAATCAGTCGCCAATGCAATCAAGCATAATTATACAAATGGATTGGTCGAAGGATTTGTGAATAGACTGAAAACAAAAAAACGGGAAATGTATGGGAGAGCTGGATTTGAATTACTGAGAAGAAAAGTCTGTTTGTCGATCATGGGGTAACTGATGCACCAAATTTGACGAAGAACCAATTTGAATTGGCGCAGGTGGGGTAATTTGGAGCGGATTGTTCAATTGTCCACCTAATGGATATCAAAGCGATCTATCCTCGCAAGAATTTAACAGTAATAGCTAAAGGAGAATACAAATATCCCTATCTACTTCGAGGAATTAATTTTAGTAACAGGCAATAAATCTACCTACTTGTTTCGTCGAAATTCTCTTCCTTCTTCGAGTGTTTATTCTGGAAAACAGTGATAACATAGGCTGTGAAAATGGGAAAGAAAATCATTCCTGCAGCAGCAAGTACAACAGCCAGAGATTGTCCTGTTTTTGTAATGCCAAAAACATTTGACCCCACTGTTGTCACATTCATCAATGCCCACACAAAAGCATCCCAATAAGTCTTTACGCCTGGATTAATCGGGTGTTCAACAAAGTAAAACATAATACTACAAAAATAGATCGTAGTAAATAGCACGGTGATATAGGTGGCAAACAGACCCGTAGCGCGGTTGCGTGTGATCCAACTAAAAATAATAGCAACCCCATATATTCCTCGTACCAATGGGATGAGTCGAAGGAATATCAATAAAGGATGAGTGATATTTGGCTCAATATAGTAAGCAATATTAAGATAAGGAATAGATACAAAAAGGAAAAACAAATTGTGCCAAACGAAATGCTTATCCTGTCGATTGTGATACCAACGGACTAAGAAATCTGCCAGAAATGTAGCGCAGATGATTAAGTGGCTATTGAGTATAAAATGTTTGGTAAAAATATTACTGAATGGGAGGAGTTCAATAGAGATAATAAAGAGTATAGCAAAGCTTGCTAATAATACCAAGATGTTTAAAAACTTTTCAATAAAATAAGCCGTCTTTGCCATATCTAATTTATTAAAACATGAAAATTACTCTATGATTTCAATATGATCTCCACTAAAAACATTGACACCTATTTCGTGGCTAATGTATTTAATGGCTGCTTGTGCTTTGACAGAATTACCTGAACCATCAAGAGGAGGGGCAAATGCTGCAACACCAAATACACCAGGGAGAGTACCCATGACTCCGCCACCAACACCCGTTTTGGCAGGAATACCACTCGTGTAAACCCAAGCTCCAGTATGCTCGTAGAAACCAACGCTTGTAATCAAAGAAACAATGTTTGGCATTAATTCGGGCTTGAAAACCTGTTTCCCACTGACTGGATTCTTTCCACTGTTGGCAATCGTACACCCAGCAATGGCTAATTGTGTAGTAGTAACTCCCATCGAACATTGGCGAGTGTATAGGTCTAATGACATATCAGGTTCATCGTAGATTCGGTCATAATTTTTGAGCAACCAAGCAATAGAACGGTTGTTATAATTGGTTTCTGATTCCGATTGATACAATTCTTCCAATAGCTGTAATCCACTACCAGAGAGGTCTGTCATATTATTTACAATGGCCTGCCATTTGCCTTGAGGATCTCCAAGTGGTTTCACCATACTTGCTGCACTGATGGCTCCTGCATTGACTAATGGGGTAGAGGGGTGACTGTTTTCCATTAGAATGGCTAGTATGGAATTGAATGGTAAACCCGTTGCGTCAGCTCCAATGTTTTTTAATACCGTATCAGCTCCATATTGTTCCAGGGCTAGAATCGCAGTATGTACTTTTGAAATCGATTCTATCCCAAACACATAATCAGTATCACCCACCTCAATGATTGTACCACTAGGTAGACAGACGCTGATACCGAATAGATTTGAATCGATATTACTTAGGAAAGGGATATAATCTGCATTTTTACCGCCTTTTAAGTCTTTAAATTTATCGTGAGCATGCTCTACAACTGATTTAATATCTGATAGTTTTATACTTTTCTTCATATTGTATTCATTATACAAAGGAGCTATTGCGATGATTGATAGCTCCTTTGTTGGTCATTAAATTATTTTTTTGTTGGAGTTTCTTCCCAGTGGAAAGGTGCAATTTTTGTATTGGGATCTTCCCAACTTGGTTTGCGCATGGAGTAGATAATAAATGGAATAGCAACAACAACAATACAACCGATAATCAAGATGCTATACCATACGGTGTTACTACCTGTAGTGATTTGAGAAGGAGGAATAAAGCTCAATACAAAAGCCAGTAGAGAACCTAAAAATCCAACACCTGCAACCACCCAAATCAGTCCATTACCTTTACGACCAATGGCAAATGGACGTTCAGCTTTCGGCATACGATAACGTAGAACGATGGCAGCAGTGAACATAAGCATATACATGATTAGGTATAATAAAACGGTCAACTGTGAAAGCATTTGATAGAAAGATTGAACAGAAGGCATAACGACAAATAGCAAAGCGAGCAAACTAACGATTCCCCCTTGAACCAGTAGAATGTTTTTCTGTACACCAATCTTATTCGTCTTTTGGAAAAAAGGAGGTAGATAACCCGCCTTCCCAACGGTAAAGATACCTTTCGAAGGACCAGCCACCCAGGTTAAAACCCCTGCAAGTACCCCAAACATCAAAGCGATAGCAATAAAAGGTGTCGCCCAATGTAGATGTAGATAGTTTAGATAGTTGTCGAAGCCCACTAATAGACTTTGTGTTAGATTAATATCTTTGGCAGGAATAATAAATCCTAGCGAAAAAGTTCCTAAAACAAAGATGATTACAATCATAATTGCCCCTATAAAAATGGCTTTAGGATAGTTTTTACTAGCTGGTTCCTGTACATCCATGATATGTATACCCATCATTTCCATACCCGCATAGAACAAGAAAATACTAGAAGCTAGCACTAAATTGTTGAAATTAGAGAGGTCTGGAATAAAACTTTGACTCATATCCATGTGATTGTGTCCACCTGTAGAGAGATAGATGATTCCAAAAAGGATCAGTAAGCCTGCTGGAACAATAGTACCAACGATAGCCCCTATTTTTGAAATTTTACTTACCCAGCTTAAGCCTTTCAGTGAGATAAACGTAGCCAGCCAATAGATCACCAATACGGTGACTAGTGTAAATACTTTATTGGAAGCGAGGGCTGAATCTTGTACCGTGTCCATTCCTATGTAAGCAATGGTAACTGCTCCAAAGGTTAAAACGGTAGGATACCAGATTGTACTTTCCATCCATTGTAGAAAGATGGCTAAAAATCCATAGCGTTTACCGTAGGCTTCACCCACCCAACGGAATACACCACCTTCTTTGTTGGAGAACATCGCTGCCATTTCAGCTGCCACCATTGACGTAGGTATTAAAAATACGATTGCTGCAAATAGATAATAGAATGCAGAGCTAGGGCCGTATACTGCTTCTGCCGGTAGTCCACGGAGACTTACGACTGCAGCAACGTTCATAATTGCTAGGGTTATTACGCCGATTTTCATTGCATTTGCCGGCTTTTTTGATTGAGTTGCCATAGTTTGAATGAGGTTAATTAATAGATAAACAGATATTATTTACATGCCATATTTACGTCTTTTGCGAATTGAATGTTTGATGTCTTACATTATTTAACATCTGTTTTGTGAATCGAGGGGATTGTACGTGTTTTATTGTTATTTTTGTGGGATAAAATAAAGAACGTATGCAAGATTTTGT
>CAMRAP010000118.1 GCA_947039985.1 uncultured Odoribacter sp. | reverse complement strand
ATGGCTTTCAAATATTTAGAATCCAACGACTTCGATTTTTTAAATGGTTCTATAAGAGTTGGCATTCCACTATAAATATAGCTCAATAAACCTCTGTGATTCTTTTCTATATCATGCTCTATATTCACATTGCGCGCAAGTGCTTCATTATAGGAATAAGTTGTCGTCAAATTGGATAAAGATAGAATACGAGCTTTTCCATCGCTGCTTTCAATCCCGATATTAGTAAAATTAAGACTTTTACGCATTGTATAATCCTCCGAATTACGCTCTATTGAATCTCTCATTTGTTCATTTGCAGCATTTTTCAACACAATTTCCAAAGGAATATCAGTATCTGTAGGATCATATTCTGGTAAAATAGTTTGACGAGAATAAGCATAATACATCGGTATTCTTAATCTCCAATTTTCAGGAAAAAATTTACCAAATTCTACACTTGTAGAAAAATCTATTGACCGTAAATCTTCTCGATCTATTTCATTTACATGCTGCTCTATACTTCCAAACCCAGGAGTCATTCTACTTCCTGCAAAACTAACAGTTGCCACATCAGCCAATTTCAAAGTGACTCGTGCATTGGCAGCCCATCCTCCCTTATCATCAAAATCTGATAATCGCAACTCATTCACCCACACCTCACCTGAGCGCTCTTCACCTGATTTATTTCGTATACCAATCATAACCACTTTTACCTCTGCAAGTGTTGGCTTTCCTTTAACTTTCACAATATGCTTTACCTTTTCAAAATCAGTATTTGCATCCAATTCGCCAGCAGTCAATGCATAAACGTCCTGATAATTAATATCACCTCCAGCAGTTCTATGCTCCAAATTACGTATTTGCTTTAAATTCTGTAACCACTCTATCGGTAGCTCAATCTTATTGGCTGAAGGCCACACACCCTCTCGCCCTATATCATTAGCACCATAAACTCCAGGAGCAGTTAACTTCAAGGGTACCTCATATTCGTAATAATTAGAACGATTATCACTTCCCAAGCGTATAAATACAGTCAAATCATTGTCATCCAACGGCATTCCTTCAATAGCCTCTGCATGTACATCCATGAATAAGGTCCTATAGTGTAATAAATTCTTACCAAAATTCTTATACACAGCCCTGGCGTCCATATCCTTCAAGTCAGTGACTTTTAGAGACATCGCTTGTTCGTTTAATTCTTGATATTGAGGATTTGTTGCATCAACAACACGCTCAATTCCAGGAGGCATGACATAATTAACTGGAGTACGTGAAGCATTCTCTTCTAAACTAACAATTGATGTTTCAAAACCACCTGTTTCAACCAGAACTTGATCATCATCAACCTTATCTTCATATTTCCTCCAATTGTCGCGAACCAAATCTAAACTAGCCATTCTCAAAATAATACTATCCTGAAAATTAGCTAAAAACATACGCATAAAACGTACCGATTTTAAATCTGGACTTTTATGTTCATAACTTGGATTACCTATTGGGATTTTTATTTGATACCAACGTACCGAGTCTATTTCTCCGTTAGGTAACTCCACTAAAGCAGTGGTAATATTAGTAATATAACTCTTCCCCACTTTCATCTCTTTGGGATCAAGCTGTAACTTATAACGAAAAAAAGATTCGGTTTCATTCAAGGTATTATCTGCATTAATATCCTCTACATCAGGCAGAGTAGTTGCAGCTGTAGGATATGCCTCAGCAGACATATCAGCTGTAGGCGAATTACCTTCAACTCCATTATACCGCTTATAACGGTCTAATACAGATGTTTCCAATGCATCAAAATCAGAACCTCTAAAGAAATGGTAATTATCTCCTGCAGGATCATTCCAAGCCTCTTTATAAGCTTTAGATTCTGTTCCATACATCTTTTTAAATACTTCTAAATAGTCAGCATAAAACTCACGTTCCTCTTCATCACTCAATCCATCCAAACCAACATCTTGATAACGACGTGCCTCACTACTGTTGTCAAATCCTTTAGTCACAGCCTGTACACTTGGCACTTTCCCCCAAATACTTGCATCTACATTAATCTGCTCTGCAGTTGGCGGTAATCCATTTTCAAAAGATTTACGCCCATCTCTCAAAATATCTTCCGACACAGCCCCTAAATCAAAATACACATCTCCTCCTGCATGATCCGTGTCATATACGAAAGGATCCATTAACCACATCTCTATATATTGAACATTCGCAGCCTCAAAATCACTAGTACTAATACTTCTCATCATCCCACCCCATTTCTTCTCAGGATTTGTCAGACTTCCATCCGAATTAACAGCACCACTCGCTACATTAAAATTATACGAACCACGCTCTTTAGGATAATAAGCAACAGTCAATGCAGGTACTATATTTACGTCCCCTACAGCCAAGTCTTTATCTGGAAAAATCTCTGTTTGCCGAATTTCTCGAACAAAATGATTGGAACGCTGTTCTTCATCTGCACGAATATGTACAGGAGTTGCTGTTGACATTCTATAAAAAATAGGATCAACTACATACCAAGCTAATCTTGCTCGATCAAAACCACTAGACAAACTATCCAATGACCTATTTATTAAAGTTTCACTAGCGGGAGGTGTGGATGCTAATTTCCATTGAGTAATTCCCTTCATATCCAAGGAAATTTTACTTCCTTCAAAATCATCTAGATAAGCACTCTCATTGACACCTTTTGCTAAACCAGGCTGGAATTGTGCAAATTCAGCATCAACAGCTATATGAGATTTTGCTTGTGTTTGAATAAAAGGTAGCTTATTTACTAGCGTTGTAATAAATCCTGACTCTGTATTATATGCAGCATTTAACCCCCAAATAGTGTTTGAAATGGGCTCCTCACCTATATTAACCTTATGCGATAAAGGTTTTTCATTCATATGTAGAATGGTAGCACCAATATTAAATTTATCATTAAACTTATAATCTAAATGTGTTCCAACCAAAGTTTTCACCTGCATTCCATAACTTGATCGATCTTCACTCTTTATGGTAATTGGAGTACCAGCTTCCATCAATGCCTGATTGATGATAGTCACTGATCCCAAGGCATAGTCTACGATATAATCAATATTTTCAATCAATTCCACTCCACTTGCAAGCACTTTCACTGATCCTTCTGGAATATCACCACCTCCCAAAGAAATTTCTGATGATGATGATGATTTATAACTTCCTTCTAAATAGTATTTATTCTTTTCTGATGCTTGTTCAGCCTCACTCCTAGACTCATCATACAACTCTTGGAATACAAACTCATTAGAAACTCCCATATTTCTTAGCCAAGAGCCAAAAGGTTCCAAAACGGGGAAGACTATCCGTCCCTTAGAGGCATATACTGTCACTCCATTTATATAGTCAAAACGCCCATCAGGAACAGCATCCAACTGGGAGTTTACATTATCAAGATTCATTACAGCAAGTAGTATTTTTCCGTCAACAGCAGGATCTGGCAGATAATTCACCTTTGTTCCAGCCTTATCATTCTGGTATAAGATATTTAAAGTAAAGTCATCATCACTTAGATTATAGGCTCCAATCGTATACACATTTTTCATCATCAAGTCCCAAGTAGGCACATCTGGACTCTGTATTGTACTCTTTAACATCTTTACGATCAAAGCTTCAGGAGCAGCCACGGCATTAGAACTCAATTCTCCTACAGTATAAATTTCTCCCCTCACAGTGTATTCATATGCAACCGCTAAAATTTCATCTGAATTTAAAGCTGAATTCAAAGATATATATCCAAGTTTTTCATTGAATATATATTCAGATGGACTTAACAAACGTGCATTTTCTAATTTTTCGTAATCGACTCCAGACTTAAATTTTGCTAATATTTGCGTAACCTTATTAATGTCTCGAATTCCACGATACGCACCATTAGCCATCTGTTCATACAAATTATTCGTTTCATTTGCTGGATATGTTCCTGTTCCTCGAAACTCTTGATTGTAAATGTTTTTTTGATTTTCTCCAAGGTCTAAAAAAGCAACAATATTACGAGCTTGATCAAAACGATCATTCTTATTCGTCACCCAAACCTCCATTTTTGTGATAGAAATATCACTACTCACTATAGGAAGGTTATTTAAAGATCTTTCGTAATTATCTCTAAAATATTTTGAGAGAAAAAAGTGTTTATCACTTTCATAATCTAAAGCAGACAATTCAAATTCCTGTTTTTCTGCTCCATCTTCGAGTTGTATAACATTAGACTCTCCTTTCTGTTGAGAAAAAATTCCAGAAACAGTGAGTTTACCAAATTGTAAATCGGTACGAAATCCCCAAAGATTTTGTGCTCCAGAAATCAAAGTACCAGTTAAAGGCAAAGAAACATTACCAGCCTCCACTCGCTTAATTATATCATCCTCTTTTCCCTCATAATTTAATTTCAAAATATTTTCAAAATCAAAAGTAGACTCTGTATTATAATTCCAATCCAGATTTATTAAATCACCGATATTTCCACTGATATTAAATTGAATTTTTTCATCGAAATCAAGCGTTGTCGTTTTACGCATATCAATGGGGAGAGTCGGATTATCAATTTGATTGGTTTTGACACCTAGGGTTAAATCTACTGAACCTTGTACATTAATTTTAATTTTATTTATCCCAAAAATGGGAGACAGTAAATTATCTAAAAACTGTATCTCTGATACCAGATTTTTAAAATCATATTTACTCCCATCCTGGATCTGTTTTTTATTGTACTCATATATAGACATCTTAGAACTAGCATCTAACATCTCTTGTAAGGTCTGCGAATACGGTCGCCTATAATGGTATTTACCACCAACCAATGTCATGACAACATAACGCTTACTGATCGGATCATACACAATAGAATCTTTTACATTCGACGGATTCTTTAAAAACAAAGCAGAGGAAGGTATATCATCACGAATTTGATTATCCTGCTGCTCCTTTATAGGAAATAAAAGGGTATCAGTTTTTAATCCAATATATTCATTGAACAAAAAATCATATTTTGGTTCAGCAGCTGCTGAAACACAAAAGATATGAGTTATTATGTAAAATAATAACATCAAAAAACGCATACACACATTTTTAATATTGAGAATTAATTTCTTAATTTCAAAAATTAAATTTACAATTAAATTTACAATTGCTTAAGAGATAGTTTTATCAATTCTTCAACACTTGTTACACTCCCACCTGAAATAATTTTATCCAACACTTTCGCTACCTGAGCTTTTACGAAACCCAACATCACAAGGGCAGCTAAAGCCTCCTCTTTTATAGTCGATACAGCTCCAAAATTGGCAACATCTGCATATTCTACTGCATTGATTTTATCTTTTAACTCTATGATCACACGCTGTGCAGTTTTCAAGCCAATACCTTTAACACTCTTGATAGCATTCACATTTTCTGTCATGATAGCTCCAGCAATTTCCTTTACTGTCATAGAGCTTAACATCACATTTGCTGTATTTGCACCTATACCTGAAACAGATATCAGTTGTCTAAAAACCGTGCGTTCCTCTTTACCATAAAAACCATAAAGTAAATGAGCATCCTCCTTTACAATTTGGTGTAAATAAAGTAATACCTCTTTAGAGGAAGAGATTTGCGAATAAGTATTCACTGAAATATGAATAGAATATCCCATACCACTACACTCCACTATCAC
>CAMRAP010000117.1 GCA_947039985.1 uncultured Odoribacter sp. | reverse complement strand
TTTCAGTCTCAGTATGCTACACCAAAGGATATCGAAGTGGCAGCCGAATTATCTATTTCAGAAAAAGAAAATACAGACGGTACCTATACTGTCACTTTTAAGGATGGTAGTACCTTTACCGTTTCAGAAAATACAAAAGATGTTATGTTAGCCGATTTGGCTTCACATAAAGAATAAATAAGGAGTGAATTTATGAAAATTCAAAAACGCATCGTATCTCTGCTGTTAACATCGGTTCTTGTTTTGAGTAATGTAGGCACTACTCTAGCAGCACCTATGGCGCAACCATCTGTGAGACAAGGGCAATCACAGACACAGGGTGCAGACCAGCGCAAGGATGTTCTGGTTGCCTGTTATAGAGAGTATAACGGTTATCTACAGAGACGCTACTGGAATGAAACTCAGGGATATTGGGAAGGTCAATGGGAACCCATTGGTGTCGCCACACGCACCGATATAATAATGGAATAATACAGCAATAGTGTAAAAAAACCGCCGTTTTAAAACTTAAAGCGGTGGTTTTTCACACAGATATTAAGTTCAGAAAGAAGGTTGACTGTAATGGAACAGATGGGCAAATTAAGTTACACCTTAGACACTACAAAAAAAGCCCGTTTGATACAGGAAGTATCAGCGATTGCCGAATTATACCTAAAGAATTTCTCGTCAGCAGAGAATAGTGTATCCAAAAGTACAGCGGAAATACTTTCGTTGAATTTTAAATCGGCATTGATTAGTGTCATCCTATCGCACAAGACAGAGGAATTAGTCAGTGATATAGATGATTTTTTGAGAACTTTTCAGTTACAAGTGGAACACACCTCCTTAAAATATAAGGCTACATACTATCGTTTGCAATGTGAATTGGGTGTAGATGATAGTAACGAGAATGCCAAAAAGATGATTGAGGCAATGATGCTCAATGATCTAATTATAACGTTGCATCCACTATGTACCAGTGAGGTGGTTAAAATTGCACCCTTGGAATATCACGCAAGACTGGTATCATTTTTATGTAAGGATTGATTATTATGGAAAAAATTACTGATGATAATACAATTAAAAAATCGTCCGCTCTCATCGAAGATTTTATAGTTGATTTATCTAAAAATCGGAACTGCTCCACAACAAAATACCTACGGGTGTCCACATTGCTTGAGTATGGCATGGCTACTGATGACGTGCCATTGAGATGTTTACTAGACATCGTTGCAAACGAACTTGGACATTCAAAGGAATTAGTACGTCAGAGCCTTAAGCGATTTTTTGAGGATGTGTGGTTTGTAGGCAATGAACCCCTAACACAAAATATCATTGGTACTAGCATCTCGAATAGCGCAACTGCCCAAGTACCAGACTATAAATTCTGTTTCATATCCTCCGTTGCTTACTTAAAAAACATCCAGATTGATCTATCAGAAACAGGCACCTTTGGGTTGCAGTGGGGATGCGATCTAGGAGTCTTTTCAGACGTCTTGCCAAGAATGTGGGGCGTTCTGAATAAGATTGGCAAGCAATGCAAGTCGGTACACACCTCCCTTGCTTTCTTGTTGGGGGAATCCCCAATCCCCTTTAAAAAACCATCATTCTGAGGGGTTTTTACCCTATCTTTCAGATGTCAATATCACCTCGCTACGCTCAGTTATTATAAAGATTGTTGGTCTTTTTTCTTCACCTGATATGACGCATTTTTCTCCGTATCAAGGAGTGCTTCGACATTCTGTTTTGCATTTAATACTTCCTGCTTTTCTTTTTTAACATCGTGATAACTTGAGTATGCTTTCTTCTTTTCGATAAGGAGATTGTCATACTCAAGTTTTAGGGCTTGCATCTTAGGTAGCTTTTTAAGTTCAAGGTCTATGAAATGCTTTTTCGCCCCTTGATGAAGCAGTATTTTTGTGATGTTTGCTTCCTTAAATTTAGGGGAGTATCCCGACTTTTTATAGGCATCATAGGTTTCTTTGGTTTTTGCAAATTGTACTATATTTTTTTGTAAAATAGATAGTTCAGTCATGCGTTTTTCGGCACTTTTTATAGTATTTGTGAGGGTAGAAAACTCATTGCAAATTGAATTAGACTTAGCCTCTAAATCATCGTATCTTAACAGCTTGTTTTCAGTAAGATAGTTCATTGTTTTAGCAAATTGCTTGAGATTAAAACTTTCAGCCCATCGCTCATATCCTTTGCCTTTTTTCTGATTGATTGCTGTCTGCAATTCAATCACAAGACTGATGCGCCTTTCGGTAGCTTGTTGCACTCGCTTATGCGGTTTATGTTCTTTTTTACCACCGATAATTCCTCTAATATAGTCCTCTTGGTACTCGTCACCTAAAGAACGTAACCGGATAAATTTCTTCTGCTCTTTACCCTTAAAAGCAATGTGTTTTCCGACCTTGATTTCATATCCCTGTTTCCGCATTTGTTTTAGAAAATCATCAAAGTTGACTGGCTTTCCTGCAAGTGTATTGTCTATTGTAAGTCGGAGCTTATCAGACAGGGTGAGTGGTTTTTCACCTTCTAGCCATTGTCCATAATGCTGTGATTTTTTAGATGGATTTTCCACAATAGATAGTCCGTTTTCGAGGCATAGTAGGTCACTGATTTTACGGATTGCAGTGGTGGAGTTCCAAAAGTTTCTAAACTTTTTCTTGCTATCTAAAGCAGTTGAGTTCCATATAATATGATTGTGGATATGGGATCTGTCTATGTGCGTAGCAACGATAAATGCATGGTTGCCTTTGGTGATTCGTTCAGCCAACTGGTAGCCTATTGCATTGGCCAGTTGGGGGTTGATTTCATCGGGTTTAAATGACTGCCTAACTTGATAGGCGATGACATCATTTTTCTGTCTGCGACCTGTTTTTTGCTCATAGATTTTCTTTGATAATAGAAACTGAGCGTCAACCAAGTCAGGATCACACATAAAGCTAGAAACCAATTCTCCATCATTTGTTTTCTTGGGATTTTTAGCATAGTCTGTACGGTCCGTAAGACACTGTGCAAGGCTTTTTCCTTTGTTTATGTGCATAGGGATTATGCGAGTTGTAGCCATTATAAAACCTCCTTATGAGTCATCAAGACTATGTAATATTTTCAATCATATTATTCGTAAAACCACGCATAAGCTCTTTCATTTCATTAATATCTTCGCTGATTTTTTTAATATCATCTATGTAAATATTTCCTGTTTCATTGGCCCGCTTCGAAAGCTGATTTACGTTGTGACCAATACGATTTAACTGCGAAGAAAGTTCTCCAAGCGGTTCTACATCAACCTCTATCATATATCCATAGACAGCCATTCTGCGCAAGTATGCCCCGATATTACTGATACCGATTAACTCCATTTTTTTATCTATAATTTCCCATTCTTCTTTATTTACCATAAAGTGAAGTTGTTTATTCCTTTGCCTATTGACCATAATTTCCTCCTGTTTAAAAAGAAAAAAAGACTGCTTTTCAGCAATCTTTTGTTACATATATTAATTTTAAATATCTAAACTTGTCGTAACTTCAATGTGACATAATCAACACCGTCCAAGGTTATATTTGCCAACGCAGGAAGCCCCACTTCACTACATAAAAAGCATAATATTAAAATAGGATAGCAATATTCTAGTTTGGTTGTTCCAAAAATCATTGCAATAATGGTCAACGTTGCTAATATACCACTCATCTTATTTAAAATTGCTCCTCCTACGATAGTGAAAAACCGAAGAATTAAACTGCTACTAGCAAGTACCATAAGAGCTGGAAATAACACGACTCTAATTAAAATTCTCATTTAATAGACCTCCTTGAATTCGTTGTGCTTCTAATTATAGTTTGCCACACTAATTCGTGAAAGCAAATCTATTTTATTAAAATAAAAAAAGGAATGGTAAGCAGCACAATGTCTGCAAACCATTCCTTTTTTGTTTATAAGTCTATTACCGCACTTCTAAAGATTTATTTAAGCCTATTGGATCTGCCGAAGCAATATCTTGCTTGTAGGATTTCAATGCCTGTAGCACAGATGGCTTCTCTTTAGTAGGGATTTTTTCTAAATCCTCACCATCTTGCGTTTGCTCATTTTCTTCTTCCTGTTCTTCTGACTTTGCCAGCTCCTTGTTAAGTTCGGCAAGTGTTACAATTTTTTCTTGGTATTCTTCCTCTTTCGGGAATGGTGTCTCAGCTTCTGTTTTTGCTGACTCCATTTCAATTTGTAATTGCTCAACACGTCCTTTCAAATTATCAACTAGCTTAGGCATACTTTCTAATGCATTGTTGATACGAGTGATATTACCCGTTATGTTGTTTTCCAGTTCCGCTGTATGAGTAATATCATGTTTTAAGTCAACTTGGAAATGTCCATTGTGTAGATATAGTATCATAGGGAAGCCTCTATACTCACCAAACTCTATTTTTTGTGTTGGTACTTCAATCTCTTTACAAACCTCCATAATGGATTCACCTGCCATGTTTTTATCGGTATATAGTTTGCCCTTAATGGTCATGGAGAAACTGTCGTCGCCTACTGGGTGGCTCCGAGACACCGTCATATCAGCAATTAATCCCTCAATGCGTTGCTGTGTTTTTTTGATTTCAGTCGGATAGTATTTTATCAATCTATCCTCCATTTCATAACGACCACTATTGTGAGAAGAACGCATGAGTTTTAATTTTGCCACTTGAATGTCCAAATCCATTTTTCGCTTGATTCGTGGATCTCCAGTTGCCAATGCCTTGACTTCTGCATAAGAGAGGGCTGTACCATCCACGTCATCGGCTGAACGTGCAGGGGACTTACTTGTAAATATCTGACCGATGAATTTTTGCTTGTTTTCGATGATACTCCAGTTGTACGCATCAAATGTATTCTCAGTTACATATTTAAAGATTTGAACCTGTTCATTTTCATTGCCCTGACGGACAATTCGACCTTCTCGCTGCTCAATATCAGCAGGACGCCACGGGCAATCAACATGATGGAGCGCCACTAATTTTGTCTGGACGTTGGTGCCTGCGCCCATCTTTCCAGTCGAGCCAATCAGCACTCGTATTTTACCTTTCCTCACCTTTGCAAATAGTTCTGCCTTTTGGATTTCTGTCTTTGCATCATGAATAAAAGTAATTTCTTCAGGCGGAACACCTTTCTCAATCAACTTGTTTTTCATATCGTCGTAGGCATTAAAGCTACCATCATAGTGCGGTGTAGATAGGTCGGAAAAGACAAGCTGTGTGCCTTGTGTATCGGCTGTGCCCTCCCAAATTTTAAACACATTCTCTACACAAGTATTGATTTTACTGTCAGGGTCATCTGTCAGTAAGTCATTGTGCAATCGTTGGTCTAATGCTAATTTTTTACCGTCAGATGTTATTTTTAACATGTTATCTATATGATTCTGACTAGGGTTTTTACGCACCCATTTTGCTCTAACCGCAAGGTCTTTTAGCATATCTCGCTGAAAATCAGATGGCTTTGTTACCACTGTGATATGCTCAACTTTTGGCACAGGAAGATTGAGCATATCGGCGGTTTGAATATCTGATGCTTCTTTCCAAATATTGATTAATTCTGGAATATTAAAGAATTTTGCAAACCTTGTTTTCATGCGAAATCCTGTTCCTTCGGGGGCAAGTTCTATCGCAGTAAGTTTTTCACCAAAGGTTGCTGCCCAGCTGTCAAAGTGGGTGAGAT
>CAMRAP010000116.1 GCA_947039985.1 uncultured Odoribacter sp. | reverse complement strand
TCAAGGCTAATACTGTGGAGGAGCTGGAGGAAGTGGTATGTAAAATAAAAATGTTGTGATATTAATTCATATTGTAATCAGTTCTTCAATGACTTGTGTAATTTTTTCTTAATCAATAAGTGATAAATAGTATAAAATAATTACAGGTGTGTTTTAGTACCACTATTGTAGATGATAGTTCTTAGTGTAAATTTGCAGATACAATTGCACCTCATTAAGTATTTACATATAAAAACATCACCTTGTAGAGCTAATTATTAAACACTGCAATAATTGTTTTGTATTACTTAGTAGTAAGGAAGGGAAATAAATTAATTTAACTTAATCACAAAAAACATCCAATAATGTTTTGTTGGGTGTTTTTTGTGATTAACTTTGTGAAATGGTATGCGTGTGTATTGCAACCTTTAATGTATATGTTATTCTAATGGCAACAGTAAATTTATGAAAAGTACTAAACCAATTTCTTTAAAGCAGATTTTAATAGGCTCCTCTGTTGATTTTCTAAATCAAGAAGAGATGCAATGTTTATCAACTCAAGAAGGACTTCCTGAGTTGATAAGCCAATTACTTTATTATAAAGAGGAGGGTAAAGCACTATATCCTCAGATATATATATTTGATGATTTGGACTTAGTAAGGAAGATATTAGGAAACTCCCAAATTTGTTATATTGGTAAAGGAAAAAAAAACAAAGATACGATGCTTAAAGCATTGAAGAAATGTGCTCCATTAACAGAAAATGGATGGGTTATATATATTTTGCGACAAGAAGATGCATTTGAATATGGTGTTTTAAAGGCTGGGGGATCAATAGTCTCAATGTCTATTGCAGAAGCATTGATTGAAAGAGGTAGCGCGGATGCAAAAGCTATATTAGTACACCAAATAGCCGAAAAGCTAATTGAAGTACAAGGGATTAAGGCTGATACGCTATTGGTGAGTTATAGTAATAATGATGCCGTTTCTTATTCTCCACTGAAAAATCAAATACAATTCATTGAAACGATAGTTAAAAACATCAAAAATGAGTTAAAAGATCCCGCAAGAAATTTTTTCAAGAAAATTTTCCTTGAAGTGCTTCAAAAAGGACATGGAACTTTGGCTTGTGTTATTGATTCAAATAAGCATACTCTACCGCATAAGCTTCAAGATGGAATAGAGTTAAAAGAACGTATCAACATAACAAAATCAATAGCGGACTTGTTGGAAAAAAAAGATTTACAGGCAAATTCAGTTCTTGAAGGTCATTTTTCACTTATAACAGGTATGATGGAAAGTGATGGGATAACGGTATTTACAAATAACGGACAAATTGCAGCATACAATGTCTTTGTAAAAAATTCAAAGAAACAAACATCCACAACAGGCGGTGCAAGAAGTCGAGCATTTCTGATACTTAGTGGGATGATAAAGAATGGTATTGAGTCAGCTTACATACAATCACAAGATGGTAAAATTGAGTTTAAAGATGAAAAATAAAGCTATAGTACTTTGGCAGAACAATGAGAATTTAGTTTTGCCAGCGAAAATATCAACACCAGAATTAATAAATCGTGGTGTTCAATTATCTTCAAAAGATCAAAGGCAAATAATAACAGCTTTTGAAAATGAATCATATGAGATGGTATCTACCTACGTTTGGACTAAAACGATAAACTCATTGAAGAGTCAACTTAGTAAAATGGGATTGTCTTTTATCGCAGAGATGTTGGATAGATCTGATATTAATGAATATGTTGATTTGCAGCAGGTCATCTCTGATTTTGAGGCGATTCGGTTAGCGGAAGAGTTAGGGATTATTAAAGGGACAAGCGCTTTTAGGTTAAAGCAAGCGATGGAGACTGTGATTCATTTTAATCAACCTGAATTAGATCAAGATGATGCAGATAATGAGTTATCAGAAGAAGAAACAAAAATGATAATTCGGTCATGCATTCAAGGTGTTTTAAAATATAAAAAAATCGAAGCTCCAATTGACTTTAAGACTTTTCGAAAAGATTTGGAAGAAACCACTTTTAGAGAAGATAATTCGTATCTCAATAAATTAATACTGAGTCCATATTTTTTTCATAGAACGACTGTAAGGATCTTACTCTCACTAATAAAATCCTCTTCGGGTGCTCAATTAGAGAATTCGTTAGCAAACTCTAATTTAATAATTCCTAAGATATGGACAGATTTACAGCATCCAGAAAAGTATCAAATAGGAAGAAGTTATTCCGAGTTATTTGCTGATGGTCAAACTAAAGCTGCAAGTGGATTAAAGCAAGTTTTGTTAAAAGTTGGAGGATTTGACTTTGTTCCAGAAGATTTACGTTCAACATCTTTTGTTCGAGTAGCAAACGAGGTACTTAGTGCTCATGATGGAATGAACAACTTCTATAATGAGCCTGCTCCTATGAATACTTTATCAAAGATGGGAAGTGTTATTCCAATACCAGCATTCCCTATTTGTATGACTGCAATTCTGTCTGTAAAACTTGGAAATTTTTATGGAATATCACATGATGCTCAAGATGGAGCGAACTTTCTATTGAAAAACATTACACATGACCGTTGGGTTTATTTTTTCAATGAATGTTTGCCTTCCAATGACCGTATATTGTATAAATTAATGATAGATGCTCTTTCTCTAAGATGGATAAAATATATTGCATCTATTGACCTGGATAGTATATTACCAGAAATAAAAAACAGAAAAATAGTTTCATTACTAAAGGCAACAAAAGAAAAAAATAAAACAGGGATAAAAAAAATAGCTAGTGAGATATACTCTTCTATCGGGTATTCTAATAAATAGAAATATATAAGAATTTGATTTTTTTCATACATGAAATATTTAAAGGGCGGGGGTTATTCTCCGCCCTTTAAATATACCCATCTTCTTCAAGGTCTTTCAAAACCAACTCATACAATTGGTTTGTATAATTTCGAAATGACCTGTAAGTGAAGTACTGAAATTTAGCATTAGCAAAAGCATTAGATATATTACAGAGTGAACAACCGTCTAATACTTTTGCTATTTCAGTTCTAAGCCCACTTTTAAGACACTCTCCAGCTATTGCAGATGGAGAGAATAGCCAAACAGCAATAAAAACAAAGATTCTCCGTTCATCAGAACCCATTTGATTAACATTCCGACTGAAGATATCATAAAGAGCTTTTACCTGTGTTAGATCCTTTAATTTAGGCTCTGATAGTTTACTTATTTTTTCGGCAATCGCCTTTTTTTCTTCAGTTGCAGAAATCAACTGATAAAATTCACTTCCCATAGCTATATAGATTAAAATAGTTTGTATATTTGTAGTCCATAATCGTGGGAGAGAGTTATTTGTCGTGATCTAACTCGTCCATAAAAAAAGAGCAGAATCTTAATTGATTCTGCTCTTTTAGTTTAATACCCTTTCAAGGTAATTCTTTCTTCTTACTTGCTCCAGAGTAGGAGATTTATCAGATTCTAATATAGCCTTTATCAACTGGTCTAATTCCGATTGAAGCTTTCTAGTGTTGCTTAGATGGATGTTTTTTTTCATTGACTTAATAGATGTTTTTTATATGGATACTCACGATAACTTTTGATATTCAGAATTCTATATCGTTACATAGTTCTAAAATGTTTGTTTCTTTTGTTCAGAATGTTTGTTTTATTGTTCAAAATGTTTGTTTTATTGTTTTTGTTTCGTATATTTGCAGAATAAATATATCAAATACTGTAAAATGTTTGATCAAAAACAATAATATGTTAAAAATAAAAGAGATTTGTGCAAAAAAAGGCATGTTAATAACAGAATTAGCTGAAAAAATGCAAATTCACCAGAATTCACTTAGTAGGATTATTTCAACAGGTAATACAAAACAATCTACTTTAAATAAAATGGCGGAAATTCTTGGCGTAACAGTTAAAGAATTGTATGGTGAAACCAGTACACTCCATATGATGGATGAAGAAGAACGAGGTGTATTAAAAAAAATTATTTTAAATATTCCAACCAAATTTGGACCAGAAGAAGTTGGTTATATTATATATAAGCGCCCTTTATCCAATAATTATAAAGTAAAAGAATATTCTGAAGATATTAATTTTTTTGGCGGTTATCCAGAAGAGAAAAGTTTCCCACATGATGAATTTGACGAATTAATGCTGAATTCTGTAAAAAATATATATCCTAAATCAAGAATGCAAAGCAAACTGCTATTATTTAATACAGATAGAGAATATATAAGTCGTCTTATGGATATTCCTTCAGAAAAAGGAAGGATTTGTATATTACCTTTTGTTACATATAATATGTTGAAGATGAATCCTTCAATATCATATTCTGGCTATGAAATATCAATTGATGTATATATGATTTGTCCTTATGAATCACTTCAGACACACTTTTCTAGTTCATTCAATATAGAGTTAAAAAATGTTTTAAAAGAACAATATAGTACGATTGTGTTTTTACTAAAGGACTAACATAGAGGTTATAGTTATAAATATTGATTACGACAAAATATAATAGATTATTCATTAATAAAATTAAAAAAATGAAAGTTAGAAATTCAAAAGGAACAACTCGTTTCGATAAACCAGCAGGTTGTAGTTCATGGTTAAATTATTGGGAGCAATCAAAAATGGAAATAAAAAGATTCATAAAACGCAAATGCCCTGCTTGTGGGCAGTTTTATTTTGGGATTTCTTTTGTAGGTGCACATGTCCAAAAAGCACCTTGTAAAGATCGTTCTATGTATATTGTGCCTCTCTGTAGAGCCTGTAATAACAGAACTGATGTTTTCGATATTAACTCCCAATTAATGCTTCCAGTGCCTAGTGGTCGTTGACCTAAAAAGCACTTCATTTGTTTACTGTATATTTGCAAACAAATGAAGTGCCTTTTTTAGTTTTATTTATTTAATTGAGTATGAGATTTTTCATGCAGCATCTTTAATCTCCAACTCCGTAATCTCTTTACTCAAAGCCTCACAAAGTACACGTGCCATTGTAACTTCCACCGCATTGCCGATAAACTTCTTTTGATCTGCTTGAGTACCTACGAGCACATAATCTTTGGGAAATCCCATGATCTGCTTTAGTTCGGGGATCTTCAACATCCGCATCATGATATCCATAATCCCATATACAGCCATGAACTCTTTAATCTTCACAGTACAGGGTGAATCTGTATCATAAACCTCTATACCAACACCGCCATCAACCGTGCTAACTAAATAGGGTGGCATCTTATCCATTCGGGCTATCAACGTAAAGCAAGGCTTATCAACATCACCGCCCTTTGAATTGAATTGTGGGTTCATCAAATAGCAATTCACTAGATTATGCTTTGGGTTAGTTGTTACCACTGGCGCAGGTGCATCACAACTCGATGGAGTACCATTGCCATACTGCATATCAAGAAAACAAGGATTGATATACGATAACCGATCTCTTGTTGTAACCGTAGGAGCAGGAGCATCAACGGTCTGATTATGCCCATTACCGTAGTAAGCGGATAAGAACTTTGGTTGTATCAAAGAATGATTGTCTATACACTTGATCGTGTGTGCAGGAGCATCAACAGGAATATTTTTACTTCCAGGGTGTCCGCTGAAATACTTAGATAGGAACGTTGCTTCAAACTGCTCTTTGCCCCCTGCAACAAATTTGATAAGTCCGGCATAGATCCTTTCCATCGTTTTTTCGGACA
>CAMRAP010000115.1 GCA_947039985.1 uncultured Odoribacter sp. | reverse complement strand
CAATAAAAAAACCAGGAGCAAGCGCATTCACACGAATACCTTCACCAAATTTCAGTGCCATCTCCATGGCTAACCATTGCGTAAAAATACTTACACCAGCTTTGGCTACAGAATAACCTGGCACGCGTGTAATAGCAGTAAGAGCTGTCATTGAAGACACATTAATAATACTACCCTGCCCTTTCTCTGCCATTGATTTTCCAAAGACAAGACAAGGATAAACAGTACCATTCATATTCAAATCAGTTACACGCTTAAAATCCTCCACCTTCATATCAAAGATAGTTTGATCCTCAGTTAATGTTGCACCAGGCAAATTACCACCTGCAGCATTTACTAGAATATCAATACTCCCCCACTTATCTAACACTTGCTGCCTTGCAGTCTCAAGACTTGCAACATCCAATACATTACATTGAAATCCTGCCATTTCTCCTAAAACTTTCAACTCTTCAATACGCCTATCAAGTGGTTCTTGACGAATGTCTAGAATGGCTACTTTTACACCATTCTCAACTAAACTGCGAGCAATACTTCCACCCAATACACCGCCACCACCTGTTACAATGGCAACTTTATCTCTTAAATTAATTTCCATAATTTACTTTTATATTTATTCAAAAATAAGGCTATACTCCAAATAATCTAGGTAACCACAATGAAATAGCAGGTACATAGGTTACTAACATCAATATAACAAACATAGCTAAAAACATCGGTAGTAAGGGTTTTATCACATTTTCTATTTTCGTTTTAGCAACACTACAACCGATAAATAAAACAGAGCCTACAGGAGGTGTACATAGACCTACACTTAAGTTTACCACTAACATAATCCCAAAATGGATTGGATCCATTCCCATTTCAGTTACAATAGGAAGAAATATAGGGGTAAATATTAAAATAGCAGGAGTCATATCCATAAACATTCCTACAATTAATAAAATTAAATTTATTAGAAGCAAGATTATTATTGGGTTATCACTAACACTCAACAAACTCTCTGAAACAGTTTGTGGAATATTCTCATAAGCCATTATCCAAGATAGTCCTGTACAAGTTGCTATCAACATTAATACAATGGCTGTTGTTTTGACAGAAGTTAATAAAACAGTAGGTAAATCACTCCATTTCATCTCTCTATAAATGGCAGACAGTATTAATGAATATACTACCGCTACCACCGAAGCCTCCGTAGCCGTAAATACACCAGCGATGATACCACCAATTACTATAATTAACAAGAAAAGACTTGGGATAGCTCTGAAAAATCTCAAAAAACCATCTTTTAAAGTAATCTTAGCTCCTACCGCATAGTTATTTTTCCAAGCATATACTGCTGCTACAACCATTAAAGCAAGTCCAGTTAAAATTCCAGGAATATATCCAGCCAAAAATAGTGCAGAAATAGAAACGCCACCACTTGCTAAAGAATATACAATCAAAACATTACTAGGCGGTATGGATAATCCAGTTGTTGCAGACGTTACATTTACAGCCGTACTAAAATTATCATCATATCCCTCTTTACGCATTTCAGGAGTCATAATACCACCAATTGCAGATGCAGATGCAGATGCAGAACCAGAAATAGCACCAAAAAGCATATTAGCAGTGACATTTACAAAAGCTAAGCCACCAGGAAATCGTCCCACTATAACCTTCGCAAAATCGACCAACCGAATAGCGATACCACCTGTATTCATGATGTTACCCGAAAGTACAAAAAAGGGTATTGCCAAAAGGGCAAAACTATCTAAACCAGATGCCATACGCAAGGCATAAGTGGTGAAAGCAGGCAGAAGGTCTATCGAGGTAAACATGGTCAATATTCCAGCAGCACCAATGCTAAATGCAACAGGAACTCCCATTCCAAGAAATATAAAAAAGCTCACTACAAGCACTAAAATTCCATAATATTCCATAGTCTGATTATTTCTTTAAATTCAACAAATTCTCAACTGTATAGTAGCATATCAGTACACCACTAATGGGAATAACCAAATAGACATATCCCCAATTCAATTGCAGCGCTGCTGACTCTACATCCAATAAAAAACGAGTATACACAAGCCAAACACCACCTATTACCATCACTGTAAAACTAAATGATAGCACTACACATTCAATGGCTATTTTCAACACTCTTTTCATCTTAGATCCAGATCTCTCAACTAAGATATCAATAGCCAAATGTTCACCTTTTCCATAGACATAAGCACCACCTAGTATACCCACCCAAATTAAAAGGAAAGCAGCTAGCTCATCGGTAAAAGAACTGGGAGATGCTAGTAGGTAGCGACTTGCCACTTGCCATACTACATCAACAACCATTGAAGCAAGAATAATACATAATGCCCATTCTAACCATTTATCAACTATTTTTCGCATCATCATCCTCTGTATTAGTATTATCAGTATTATAATTCTGTAACTTAAAAGCTCTAATGCGCTCTACAAACGTATAAAGTCTTTTGTTATCTTTGTATTTTTCAGGCATATCTTTTACAAGTTCCATAAATGGCTTTTTATCCGGATAGTATATTTTTACACCCGATTTTTTCACTTTTTCCATGGATTCAACCTCTTTATTAGCCCACACTTTGCGTTGATATGCCTCTGCACTCACAACGGATTCCATCAACCACTTTTGCTCCTGTTCTGTCAGTTGTTCCCATACAACATTGCTGATAATGAGAATCTCAGGCAACATGGTATGCTCATTCATCGAAAAATGAGAAGCCACCTCATACTCATGAGTTGTTTCGTAAGTAGGTGGATTATTTTCTGCACCATCAACCACTCCACTTTGCAAAGCTGTATATAATTCACCTGCACTAATCGGAGTGGCAGAACCACCAAATTCCTTCACCATATCCATAGCCATGGCACTCTGCATCACTCTAATTTTTAAACCTTTCAAATCATCAGGTGTTAGAATCGGGTTTTTCACCGTATAAAAGCTGCGAGCACCCGCATCAAAATATCCCAATCCCCTAAATAAATATGGCTTTGTTACATTCAGAAGATCATCACCTATTTCACTATCAAGAATATCAAAAAGTTGTTGTTTACTCTCAAACATATAAGGTAAACCAAACACTTTATACTCTTCTACAAAATTTGAAAGCGAAGCTGCAGAAACTTTAGTTAAGGCTAAACTTCCAATCTGCAACATCTCTAAGCATTGATTCTCTGATCCCAGTTGACCACCAGGATAAATGTCAATTTGCATCTTTCCAGATGAAAGTTTCTGTAGCTTTTCATCTAAATGCAGCAAGCCTACATGAACAGGATGCCGTTGATTTAAATTATGCGACATCTTTAATACACGCACCTTTTCATTTTGTTGGCATGAGTAAAAACTCATGACAACAAATAATAAACTGAATATCTTATATTTCATTTCGAATCTCTTGAACAAGGGTTAATGTTTGTTTCATAAATCTTGAAATATCTCCCCATAACTTATTCTTGATCTGGTCACTAGTAAACATTTGAGAACCTATCCCAACACAAGTAACACCTGCCTTGAACCACTCTGTCAAACTATCTCTAGTTGGCGAAACTCCTCCCGTTGGCATTACACTACTCCATGGACAAGGTCCCTTTATAGCTGCAACAAAGCTTGATCCGCAAACACCAGTTCCTGGAAAAATTTTTACAATCTCAGCCCCAAGTTCTTCTGCATAATTAATTTCCGTTAGAGAACCACAACCAGGACTCCAAAGAATTTTTCGCCGATTACACACCTTAGCCATGTCAGCATTCAATAAAGGAGATACGATAAAATTGGTCCCCAGTTGAATATACAAAGCAGCAGTTGGAGCATCTATGATAGACCCTACCCCTAACATCATTCCTGGTAACTCTTTCACAACCCATTTACTCAGTTCTCCAAAAATTTCATGTGCAAAGTCACCACGATTGGTAAACTCAAATACACGAGCACCTCCATCATAACACGCCTTGATCACACCTTTACAAATTTCTATATCTGCGTTATAAAATACGGGGACAACCCCGGATTTTTTCATGGTAAGAGCCACCTCTATTCTTGAATATTTAGCCATATCAATAATTATTAAAATATTATTATCTGTTTACGCGTCCAGAAGCATCACCTCCCATTAATTTTTCTACTTCGTCTACAGTCACTAAATTGAAATCACCATAGATTGTATGTTTCAAACAAGATGCAGCAACAGCAAAATTAAGGGCTTTTTGATCATCTCCGACAAAAGAAATTAGCCCATATATTAATCCACCCATAAATGAATCTCCCCCACCAACACGATCCACTATATGGGTAATATCGTAGGATGGCGATTCAAATAGTGTTTTTCCATCGTATAAGACTCCTCGCCAAGTATTGTGGTTTGCATTAATTGAACCACGAAGCGTGACAATCACTTTTTTTGCACGTGGGAAACGCTCCATCATTTGACTACAAACAGAGCGAAACTCAGCACCATCAACACCTCCATGAGTTGCTGTAACATCAAAACCTTCAGGCTTGATACCAAACACCATTTCAGCATCCTCTTCATTACCCAAAATCACATCACAACCGGCAACTAATTCTGGCATCACTTCAGAAGCTTTTTTACCATATTTCCAAAGATTCTTACGAAAATTCAAATCACAAGAAACAGTTATGCCTAGTTCATTGGCAGCCTTTATAGCTTCCAAGCATACAATCGCTGCATCTTCTGAAAGAGCTGGTGTAATACCCGTCCAATGAAACCACTGTGCATCTGCAAACACAGACTTCCAATCGATCATTCCACTCTGAATCGTTGAGATAGCGCTATGAGCTCTATCATAAACCACCTTACTGGCACGTGCCACAGCTCCTGTCTCTAAAAAATAGATTCCAAGACGTTCTCCACCTTTAACAATATGTTTCGTACCTACACCATAACGACTAAGCTCACCCAAACAAGCCTTAGCAATATCGTTATCAGGCATACGCGTCACAAATTCTGTTGGCAAACCATAATTAGATAAGGATACAGCTACATTAGCCTCTCCTCCCCCAAATGTTGCATTATACTGAGTTGTCTGTCCAAAACGTAAATATTCTGGTGTTGCTAAACGCAACATAATTTCTCCAAATGTAATTACCTTTTTCATTGATAATATAAAATAAATTATTTATAAGATATTTCTAGAGGCTGCTTTAACTGAGTGGCATACTCTTTGGTATAATCAAGCCATTTTTCTGGTATTTCAAAACCTGCTTTGTTCCAAGCATTTCCCATATAGTAAATCAACGGGACTCCACTCTTCATAGAAGCTAAAGCTAACAGATGACCTTGACTCTCTTTTGAACCTTTAAAATGATCACCTAATAGAACAGCAATAGACAATTTTCCGTTCTTCCCCATTTCTGGTTCTTGATAGGCTACCATTCCTAAGTCCTCATCAACTACAATATCCCCTTTTTTCTGACGCAATACAATACCACTAGCCACAGCTAGCTCTGAAAAATCACCTTCAAAAACTTGTGTTATTTTATTGAAATGTGAGTTGGCAGATAAAGAAATGATTCGACTCTCCACAAGCTCTATTTCTCCAACTTTTAAAGGAGCATAGTAAAGCTTAAATGTTGTACGCAATGGACCATTTTCAATCACTTCTGCACGAGTATAATTCTTTCCTAATACAATCATTGTATCTGCCATAGGTGCT
>CAMRAP010000114.1 GCA_947039985.1 uncultured Odoribacter sp. | reverse complement strand
AGTCAATAGAAAAAGGAAGATTATCTAAGCTTTGAGCGGTATTGTTTTTATTTAAACGCTGGCGATAGCGATAATAGATACGATCAGTAACATTTCCCTTTATTTCAAGACGGAGTTGATCCATTTTGAAAGCAGTTTGCTCTGTTCGATAGTCATCATTAAAAAACGTGTTGAAACTTCCTTGCATATTTAAGAACATATTGAAGCGATCTGTTTTCTTCTCTATGTTTGTGATTTTTTCAAAAAGAGTAGCCGTGTTTGTCAATTGAGCAAAAAGTACTGGTATTAAACACAGTATTAATCCAATACTTAGAATCGTTTTTTTCATTCGCAATTTGTTTTTAAGTTGTCAGATGTCACTCAAATTTTAATATGCTTGTTGGCAAATACAATTTGTGCTCTATATTAGTTTAGTAATGATTAAAATAGGTTTGAATTGTTTTATAGTCCTTTGTTTTGGTCAATGCAAGCATTAAAAGGATTCTAGCTTTTTGAGGGTTTAGCTCTTGTGAAGCTATAAATCCATATTTACTATCGTCTATTTCTGCAGCAAGGGTAGTGGGACCAGTTGGAACGCGACTAGAGCGGACAATTGAGATGCCATTTTTACAAGCTGTCACTAATTTGGGGAATAGATTTTTATGAATATTTCCATTGCCAACACCTGCATGAATAATTCCTTGATAGTTATTATCAACTAAAGCATTGAGAGCATCAGCTTCAACATTGGAGTAGCTATAAATAATACCTACTTTAGGTAATTTTGTCATGCCATGTACATCAAAAACAGATTGGGTAGTATGTAATTTTTCGGTTCTTTGGTTATAATGTACTTTGCCATTGAAAACATATCCTAATGCTCCTGCATTAGGTGCTTGAAACGTTTGTACATCAGTCGTATTCATCTTGATTGTAGCGTGAGCACCTAATATCAATCCGTTCATAACAATCATTACTCCACGACCTACAGATTTTGGAGATCCTGCTGCTACAACTGCATTGTATAAATTTAGAGGCCCGTCAGCACTAAGAGCGGTAGATGCTCGCATGGCTCCAACGAGAATAATTGGTTTATTACTTTTAAGGGTTAGATTCAGAAAAAAAGCTGTTTCTTCCATCGTATCCGTACCATGAGTTATAACAACTCCATCTATATCCTTACGCTCAAGTAAGCTATTTTAATAATGCGCTAACTTTAACCAGACATCATCTGACATATCTTGCGAACCTATTTTTACGATTTGTTCTCCCGTTATATTTGCAATATTTTTTAATTCGGGTACAGCTGAAATAAGCTCTCCAATTGCTACTTGTCCTGCAGTATAACTACTTCCTGTTGCACTTTCCCCAGAGCCTGCAATGGTTCCACCAGTTGCCAATATATGAATATTGGGTAATTGTTGAGCTATACTCTCTGATAAAGTGAAGAGTGTGATAAATAGAAATAGAATGATGAATTTAATTGTTCTCATACGTATTTGTTTTAAGTTAAAATATTAGTTGTGTTATAATAATTCCGCAAATCACAGAGGTTGTGGTAGCTATCAATCCTGGCATCATAAAAGAGTGGTTTAAAACATATTTACCAATCCGAGTTGTTCCAGTTCGATCAAAATTGATTGCTGCAACAACAGTAGGATAGTTGGGGATAAAGAAATAGCCATTAACTGCAGGAAACATAGCAATTAGCAGGTATGGAGAAATACCCAATGCAATACCTAAAGGCATTAATGCTCTCACGGTTGCTGCTTGACTATAAAGTAGGATTGACATGACAAATAGAGCAATGCCAAACAACCATGGCATTTGGGTTACGATGCCCTCAATAGAAGATTTTAATGCTACCATATTACCTTGCAAAAAGGTATCACCCATCCATGCAATACCAAAAATGGCAACAACTGCTTGCATGCCAGCAGAAAAAACACTTCCTTGTGCAGCTTTTATCGCATTCGTCTTGGTCAGTAATAAAATTAGGGCGGCAGCAGATAGCATTAGAATTTCAATAATGACAGGCATATCTACTGTTATTATTTTTCCATCTATTAGGTGTGAAGGGCGTAGAGTATCGAACGAACCAAATACAACGATACAAACTGTACTTATAATAAAAATCATGATAGATAGAAAACCTTGTCGTTTATTGGCGATATTTTCTATTCGGTGATGACTATTATCTATCAGTCCTTCGTCTAAACGTCTTTTATATTCAGGATCTTCTTTAAGCTCTTTTCCAACTTTCAAAGAGTAGAGGGCACCTAAAAAGACACCTACCATTGTGGATGGAATAGTTACCAATAGAATGTCTAGCAGAGAGATGTCAAATCCAGTGAGTAATCCCAATAAGGCAACCGTTGCAGCAGAAATAGGACTAGCAGTAATGGCTTGTTGTGAAGCAATAACTGCTATTCCTAAGGGACGTTCTGGACGAATATTTGTTTCTCGTGCCACCTCTGCAATTACTGGAAGTACTGAATAAGCAACATGACCTGTTCCAGCTATAAACGAAAAGAAATAGGTCACTAATGGACTAAGAAATGTGATTCGAGCAGGATGTTTTCGCAATAGTTTTTCTGCAACATTTACCATCAAATCTAAGCCTCCTGCTGCTTGCATACAAGATGCAGCAGTGATTACGGCAACTATCATTAGTATAACATCGATAGGGGGAGCTGTTGGTTGTAGCCCAAATACAAAGGTCAGTATTCCGAGTCCAATACCACCCATAACTCCGAGTCCAATCCCTCCTAAACGAGCTCCTAAGATAATCGCTGTAAGTACAAAAATAAGTTGTAATAACATAAAATCGAATTTATATTTATTAGATATTGTACTTTAAATATTTTAAAATGTTTCGTTTTTCATATAGCTTATTCTTTTTTTGTGCTATTCAGAAAAAATGTACACCTTTGTAGCCAAATATAGTTTGGGAAGACTAATGTGAAATTTAAAAACAATTAAGTATGAAAAGATTATTAAAATTATGTATTGTAGCAGTTGTGCTAGTATTGGGTGCGAGTTCTTGTTTGAAAGAGAATGATTCTGTAAATATGTCTTATCAGAGTAATTCTGTTTACATCCTTCAAACTGAAACGGGTAAATTTATTCCTCAAATGCGTTTGTTTGGAGAAATGCTTGCATCTGCTTCGCTTAATGTAGAAGGAAAATCTTTTAATTTTACTAGCTTGAATGGTTATGCATGGGAATTAACGAATAGTTATTATTCTCCATTGCCTGAGCTTGACAGTGTTACTCAAGGTTTTTATACATTAACAGCAAAAAGGGAAGATGGGAAAATAGGCAATTTACATGTCGGTTTTAATGCTGTAAATAAAAAAATAGGTGATATTTCATCTTCTTTAGAGCATCTATCTGATAAGAGAGAATTGAGTGTAAAACTTGATAGTCTTGTTAAAAATGCAAAAGAATATTATTTAATGATTAAAGTACCTGTTAGCAAAGAAACATCATCAGCTTACGCAATGTGGCTTCCTTACAAAAGCCTTGATAAAATTGAGAAAGAAGTTTTGACAGAGACTATTTCTTGTAGTAATTGGGAAGCTGGAACTTATAAAATTGCAGTAGCTGCTGGATATGGTTCACTTCTGAGAATAGCTGAGAATAGCATTGAGATAACAATTAAAGCAGAGCAGTAATCAATAGGTCGTCAGATTATTTAAGAATTATTCGATATATGAACCTCTTACTTTCCCCAAAGTAAGAGGTTCTTTTTACCCTATAGCTTAATATGATATTAATTAGATACATAAAAGAGTGTGTTGTTTCTAATTAATATTATTATCTTTACCCTTGATAAAATATGTGAAATATTATAAGTATTGAATATGAGAATGAAATTTTTAGCTTTTCTAGTAATCTATTTATGTAGTATAACTTTACTATCAGCACAAGTTAGGCGAGAATTTATGCTTGAAAAAGGCTGGAAGTTTACGCGAGAAGATAATTTACAATCACTGGGAAAAGATTATGATGATAGTAAGTGGCAAAGTGTGACAGTGCCACACGACTGGGCTATATATGGCCCTTTTAGTCCGAATAATGATAAGCAAAATGTTGCTATTGCACAAGATGGACAGGTAAAACCTAGCGAACATTCTGGGCGAACAGGGGGATTACCATTTGTAGGTACAGGATGGTATCGTACAAAGTTTAATGTGCCAGAGTTTGCAAATAATAAAAAGAAAAATGTTACTCTACAGTTTGATGGAGCGATGAGTGGAGCACAGGTGTGGGTGAATGGAGAAAAAGTAGGAGAGTGGCCATTTGGGTATAACTCATTTTATTTTGATGTGACCGAATTTTTAAATGCAGATGGAAAAAATAATGTTGTTGCAGTGAGATTGGAAAATCTACCAGAATCATCAAGATGGTATCCTGGAGCAGGTATTTATCGCAATGTGCACGTCATTGTAAACGAAGATGTACATATTCCAATCTGGGGAACTTTTGCAACGACTCCAGTGGTGAATGATAAATTTGCAAAAGTAAATCTTAGAACCAAAGTGATACTACCTGATAGTTTTGAGTCGAATAAGTATAAACTAGTGACTGAAATCCAAGATCATTCTGGACGTGTTGTGGCAGCAACAACGACTATATTGACAAAGTACGATCAAGAGGTGTTTACCCAAGATTTTACACTTGATAATCCCATGTTGTGGGATTTAGATAATCCAACGCTATACTCGGCAGTGTCGAAACTTTATAAAGACGGTGATCTAAAAGATGAATATACTACGCCTTTTGGAGTTCGTACGATTGATGTTCGTCCGAATGATGGTTTTTATTTGAGTGGTAAAAAGACGGTTTTTAAAGGAGTATGTAATCATCATGATCTTGGACCTTTAGGAGGTGCAGTCAATGATGCAGCCATACGTCGTCAGGTGCGAATTATGAAGGATATGGGAGTGAATGCCATTCGAACATCGCATAATATGCCAGCACCAGAACTAGTGACCGCTTGTGATGAGATGGGAATGATGTTGATGGTAGAGACTTTTGATGAGTGGAAAATACCTAAATGTCAGAACGGTTATAATAGACTATTTGATGATTGGGCTGAGAAGGATTTGATAAATGTGGTTCAACACTATCGAAATAATCCAAGTGTGGTGATGTGGTGTATTGGAAATGAAGTGCCAGAGCAAGGAACAGAACATGGAGCTAAAGTAGCTAGATGGTTGCAGGATATTGTTCACCGTGAAGATCCAACACGACCAGTGACGCAGGGAATGGATAATCCCAATGCTGTAATTCATAATAATTTTGCAGCTGTGATGGATGTTGCAGGTTTTAATTATAGACCTTTTATGTATCAAAAAAATTATAAAAAAATCCAACAACAACTTATTTTAGGTGCTGAAACAGCCTCTACATTGAGTTCAAGAGGAGTTTATAAATTCCCAGTAGTGAGGGGGTCAATGAAAACATATCCAGATCACCAAGCATCATCCTATGATGTTGAACATTGTGGATGGTCGAATCTACCAGAAGACGATTTTATTCAGCACGAAGATTTACCGTATGCTATTGGTGAATTTGTATGGACTGGATTTGACTATTTAGGTGAGCCTACACCGTATTATACAAATTGGCCAAGCCATAGTTCACTTTTTGGTATAGTAGACTTAGCCGGTATTCCAAAGGATAGATATTACCTATACCGTAGTCATTGGAACACTGACGAGGAGACCTTGCATGTTTTACCACATTGGACGTGGAAGGGTAAAGAAGGGGACACTATTCCTGTATTTGTCTATACAAGCCATCCATCG
>CAMRAP010000113.1 GCA_947039985.1 uncultured Odoribacter sp. | reverse complement strand
GTATACAATATCTCCATAAGAAGCCAGTAGGTCGTAACGTTCTTTTGATTCTTTGGGTGGAAATGGTATATCCATTTCATTAAAACTATCAACAAGATAATTATCATTTTTGCCAAATTCTTTCTCCCACTCTTGAATAAAAGCAGTTGCTATTTGGCTAAAAAGTTCCTCTTGTGGTGACAGCATCCAGTTGTGGAATGCTCCAGCCCAATTTGTTTTAATTAGATTTAAGTCAGGGTATATGCGTTTGAAAGCTTCTGGTACAAACCCTGGAAATCCCATACAAATGGGCTTCATGTCCAAAGATTTCATACGCTTTAAGATATTGTGTTGCAATGCAATTTGATCCTCATACCATTGATCATTTAAAGGTCCATCAATGCCACTCATATTGCCCATTCTCACCCAAGGTAGATGTGCTGGACTACCAAAATAGCTATTGATTTCATCATCTGTTAGTCCAAAGCGTTTCCATACACGTGCAAGAATCGCTTCGTAGCCAACAAGAGCTAGAGGCATATTTATGCCATGTAAAGCCATCCAGTCAATTTCTTGTTCCCAGCGATTCCAATCCCAATATGGCATAGTGTAACCATAGGTCACGACATTAAAATAGTAATGGTTATCGAAGGGAGAAACAACTTTGCGAGATTCAATGTCTTCAAATTTTTCAGGTAGTGTAATGTTTGATCCAGACCAAGTGTAAACTCCCTGTTGATTTTGTTTAACGTAGTCGTAAAACCCTCTACTTAGGGCAATGTTATCAGAACCTTTTATATATAATTTACCTTTTTTTGTATAGTACTCAAAGGCTGTGTTTTCGGAGTCTGTTTTAATCAGTTTGATGTTTTTAATGTTTCCTTTGCTAGTTCGCGCAATCATTTTTTTGACTTCATCATCTGCGTTGACCGAAAAGGCAGTTGAAACAAGGAGGTATAAGCTTAGTAATAAAATCTTCATAATTAAAAAAAGTTTTAAAGATGTGTATATTTTGATATGATAATCAATCTTTGCAAATATAATTCTTAAATACTTGCTTTCCAATGATTCTCTTTTTAAAAACTAACTAAATATTGGACTAATTCATTTAAAGCGTATATTTGTGCAGCTAATTTTTGATCTAAGATTGCTAAATATGCTGACTTTTAACTCGGTGTCGTTTAATGTTTTAATCTGGATCATTATCTAAAAACAACTGAGGTAAACACTTAAGATCATGATTTTTATCACCATCGCAAATCTTATACTTACAATAATTCTTTTGCTTAGTTTGCATGACAAGCTGAGTTCGATTGAATCTAAAATCGCTCAACTTAGCAAAAAGATACTGGCTAAGACGACTGAATGTGAGCCAGTAAAAGAGAAAGAAACTTCCAGAGGCATTGAGAAAGAACTTCGTGTTGACTGTGTAGAAGAACCTGTAGAAGAACCTGTGGAAAACACGGTGGTAAGGACGTCCAATGAACATAGGGCTACCATTGAAACGATTGCTACAGAGCGAGAAGAGTTGGAAAGTGTGGAGGCATCTATTTCTTTATCCCAGACTCAAAATGCTGAACCGCAGACTCAACTGGATGAAGTTGCTCAGTTAACTGCTGTAGTAGAGAAAAGCTCCATTGAAAACAATGAAAAAACAGTTGTTGAGGAAAAAGTTAGTGCGAAAAAGAAAGTCAGTCCACCTAAAAATTATGAAAAAATAATAGGGGAGAATCTATTTAGCAAAATAGGGATACTTGTACTTGTGGTTGGTATAGGATCTTTTATAAAGTATGCCATAGACCACGAGTGGATCAATGAAACGATGCGTTGTATCTTGGGTTATGGATTGGGAATTGCTTTATTGATGATAGCCCAACAACTCCGAAAAAATTACAGAACATTTAGTTCACTACTTGCAGGAGGTACATTTGCTATCTTTTATGTCACAACTGCTTTGTCCTATCACTACTATTCACTATTTTCTCAGGAAGTTGCCTTTGCCATACTGCTTGGAACCACCATTTCAATGATCACACTTTCAATGTTATACGACAGAAAGGAGTTAAGCACCATATCTCTCATTGGAGGTTTTCTAGCTCCTTTTATTGTTAGCACGGGAGAAGGCTCTGCCATAGTGCTCTTTTCATATATTACGATATTGAATATTTCCATGCTCATTATTTCGTTGAAAAAGAAGTGGGCAGAACTCCCTTTATTGTGTTTTCTATTTACATACATCATCATCTATTCGTTCCAATTTTTAGATGCTTCATCTTCTACTGCGATACTATCCTTTTTAACGATGTTCTATTTAATCTTTTTAGTTTCGATCTGGAGGATTTATAGTTTGCAGTTGTCTCAGAAGTGGAATCTCATTTATAGTGCCATATTTGGTACAAATAATTTTCTTTACCTTGCTCTTGCCATGTATACGCTTAGTGATATGGGATTTGATATAAAGATACAAGGAATTATACCCATTGGCATTGCTGCCATAAATGCTGTAACATTGGCTATAACTAAAAAATACACCACTCAAAGGGTATTTAATCATTTGAAATTAATCATGTTGGGAGTGATCGTTACATTTCTAACACTCTCTGTTCCGATTCAATTAGAAGGCAACTATCTCACTGTTGTTTGGGCGATAGAGATGGTGATATTATTGGTGTTATATATTAAAACAAGAATAAAACTATATAGTGTAGCTGCCTTAATTCTATATATAATAACTGGTTTGAGTGTATTTATTAGCTTCTCGGGTGTTGATGTAACAATAGGGAGTTGGGTGTCACTAGCTATTATTGGAGCTACTTTCTTTATTGCAGCCCATCTGTTGCGTCGTAATAAAGAGGTATTCAACGAGTCGGCGATGCCATATATACCCTTTAATCCCTTGTATATCTTTTCGGGAATCATCAGCTATGCGATTATCATTCTATTGGCAAATGAGTTTGTGCAGAGTTCTCAAGTGATACTAAGCATTTATTTTGTATATATAACTCTTCTCATATATATCCTTCCTCGTCGATTTGATATACAAAGATATATAAACTTATATCTTATGGGCGTAGGACTGTTCTTGCTGCTGAGTGTCATTCACAGTAACGAGCTACCTTTTTTCCTATATGCGATACAAATGATATGCGTGGGAGCATCCTTGGTTAAAATAGCTCAACCATTTATTCAAAGTGGAGCGTATCGAAATAAAGAAAATAAAAGCAGAGTGATTGTATTTAATATGCTTATTTATGTGACTTGCTGTTATATCACCATATCATCATTTTATGCCTATCTAGATCTTAGTTGGTCGATATCGATTATATTGGCAATTATAGCCTTTGCACAGATATTAATTGGAATGAGGAAACATTTTAAACTATTGCGTGTGATTGGTATTTACTGTTTTGGATTGGTTCTTTTAAAACTTTTATTGGTAGACCTATGGGTTATGTCGTCTGCGGGGAAAATAGCCACATTGATTTTGTTGGGTGTTACGCTTTTAATACTCTCCTTCCTGTATCAGCGACTTAAAAATGTGTTGTTTGAAGATGAATCTAGTACTGAAAAAATAGATAAAGATGATAAAGAGTAATCGAGTTCAATTGACCTTATTTATACTGCTATTTGCTAGTAGTTTATATGCACAGAGATTTCAGGCTAGCTTAAGCTCTGTTGATACTTCGGGTTTCTACAAACTAGAGATTCCATTAGAAATCATGAAAGAGGCGGAGAATGGGGATGATTTTCTACTGACGAATGAAAAAGGGGATGGAGTGGCGTATGTGCTTAGAAATTTGAGTGCTTTGACATTTAATCGATCGTATCAGCGCTATAAATCAACGATTTCACAGACGGAAAAGAGTACTCAAATTGTAGTTGAAACGAACAAACGTCCAATTGACCATTTTTATATAGAAACAAAGAATTCAGATGTTGTAAAGAACGGTTTCATTCTGGGGAGTGATGATTCCAAAAAATGGTTTAATGTAAGGGATGAAATACTCTTTAATCCAGCATCAAAGACAGATACAAGAGTCTTTTTAAAGATAGATTTTCCTAAATCGAATTACCGTTTCTATAAAGTCATTATAAACGACTCCGTATCTGCTGCCTTAAACATCATAAGTGCCAACTATATTTTAATTGATACGGTGGAAATTTGTAACACTATCGAGGCTCGAATCGAGGATTTTAAGTATGATAAATCCAGTCGTGACACAACAAGATTGTCTATGTTGCTGTCTGAAAATGTATTTATAAATGATATAAATATCTATGTATCCGCTCCTCGTTTTTTCAATAGAGAAGTGCAGATGTACAGATCTAAACAGCCAATAGAGGCGTTGCAAGGCGTTAGAAGGAAAAAAAAGGGAAGACTTGCACGCAAACCTTCATACGTATCCTATCATTTGAAATCTACTGATAATCAGCAATCTACATTGCAACTTGATGGTCGATATGATAGTGTCTACATGGATATTATCAATGGAAACAACCTTCCTTTATCTATCGATAGCCTAACATTTACAGCATCTAGATGTGAATTAGTTGCCTATTTAGAGGGAAAATCAACCTATACTTTATCCTATGGTGGAATTCCGGATGGACAAGGAGTTTATGATCTGTCATTTGCTGCACATCTTCCTCAAACCATTCAAGGCTTGGGGATAAGCTCCATCTCTGTTCTTAATCAAATCGAACAACTGCAAGAGAAAGAAAAGTCAGCATTTAAAATATTTATAGAAGAATACGGTATCTTGATTATTATTTTTGTCGCTATCCTTGTCATTCTATCTATTTCGTATCGTTTGGTGAAAGATAAAAAAGAGGAGTAAGTTGTTCACCATGGGGAAAACTTTACTAGTGGATGATATTTTATCTGTTCTAAACGCTACATAAAACGATACTATTCCTTATCATTGCTCTGTGTAACCAATCACTGATAGTCATGGTAAAATATCATTTAGTAAAGAATTTTCTTGCAGGGCATACGGATAGCTTTACAGCTCGCCCCCAGAGAGTATCCACGTTTGATATAGATGCGTTGATGGAGAGGATGTTGCAGTGCGGTACGACGCTTACAAAGACGGATATAATGGCGGTCTTAAACGTTATGGAAGAGACCATTGTTAAGATTACAAAGGAGGGGCATACGGTGGCTATTCCACTATTTCAGACTAGGTTTTCGATTTTCGGTAAGTTCGATGGACCGATGGATGTATTCGACCATACTCGCCACAAGTTAAAGATAAATGTATCACGTGGTATGCTTATTCGCGACGTACAGAAGGAAATAAAGCTAGAGAAGATTGATTGTCTTGCACCAGTGATTAATATTCTTGAAGTGCGCGACTCCATCTCGAACACAGTAAATCGTGTGCTTACAAGCAAGGGAGTGGTGGAAATTCATGGTAGTCAAATTAAGCTTGTCGGTAATGAAGAGAACTGTGGTTTGTTCTTCGTGGCAGCCGACGGCACAAAGGTTAAAGCAAGTGTGATTATACAAAATAAACCGTCAATACTCATTGCTATGCTGCCTGAACTTACAGCAGGTACGTATAAAGTGAAGGTGGCTACACTGTATAACGGACACTATGACCTTAAACAGGTTCGCACGTTTGAGTTTGAACACCCCCTTACTGTACATGAGTAATTATATCGATGCTGTTGATTGGATTGGTACGGTTATACTAATTGGATTGGTATGGCTATACTAATTGGATTGGTACGGTTATACTAATTTAATAGGTATGGCTGTACCAATTAGATCACTACTGCTGGCTTAAATACCTTGTTCTATTTGTTGTTTTAATCTGATT
>CAMRAP010000112.1 GCA_947039985.1 uncultured Odoribacter sp. | reverse complement strand
TAATTGCAGGAGTCGATTTCGACAAAAGTGCAAAAGAGACATACGAATTAAACAATCCAGGAAGTGTTTTCGTGGAAGCAAATATAAGGGAGCTATCAGAAAATTATTTTGAGAAAAACTTTTCAACTAAAAAGAATGACGACAATTTAATTTTAATAGGTTGCAGCCCTTGTCAATACTATAGTATTATCAATACTTCGAGAGAAAAATCTGAGCAATCAAAAGATTTACTGCTTGAATTTCAACGTTTCGTAGAATATTATAATCCTGGTTATGTATTGGTTGAAAATGTTCCCGGCATTATAACAAACAAAGAGAGTGTTTTGCCACAATTCTTATCTTTTTTAGAAAATCATGGATATGAGTTTATCAAAAAAGAGGTCATAGATATGAGCTATTACGGCGTGCCTCAAACAAGGAAGCGTTTTTCTTTGATTGCATCAAGAGTGCGTGCCATCGAATTGCCTATAAAAGATGACAAACAAGCTATCCTTGAAGATTTCATAGGCGAAAAGAATGGCTTTCCTCCTATCTGTGCAGGACACAAAGATCTTTCTGATTTCAATCATACAACAGCAGGTCTTAGTAATGTAAATATGAGAAGATTAGCAAAGACAGCGAAAAATGGAGGAACTCGAATGGATTGGAAAGATGATGATGAGCTTCAACTAAACTGCTTTAGAGATAAAGATAATATCTTTAAAGATACATTTGCACGTATGTGGTGGAAACGACCAGCTCCCACAATTACGACTAAGTTTTTCAGCATCTCAAATGGGCGATTCGCACACCCACAAGAAGATCGTGCTATCTCATTGCGTGAAGGTGCTACACTCCAAACCTTCCCAAAAGAGTATATATTTAAAACCAATAGCGTTGCCAATGCAGCTAAACTTATTGGTAATGCGGTACCGTGTGAGTATGCAAGGAGAATAGGATTTACAATTTTAAATAGTTCATCAAATGGCACAATTTAAAACACGAGCAAGAGCACTTGACTTGCTTGGAAGGCAACAAATCGCAGGAATACCAACGGCAATTAATGAGCTTATAAAAAATGCTCATGACGCCTATGCTGATAAGTTTGATATCGATTTTCTAAGAAAAGAAAATACACTTGTTCTTAGAGATGATGGTCTTGGGATGACAAAAGATGAGTTTGAAACACGCTGGCTTACAATCGGAACAGAGAGTAAATTTGCCAATAAAAAAACAACCTTACCTCCAGTAGATCGTTCAAAAACAGTACGACCAGTAATGGGAGAGAAAGGAATTGGGAGATTAGCAATTGCATCTATAGGAAAACAAGTTTTAATTATTAGTAAAGCAAAACAAAGAGATCAAAATTATAAAATGGTTGTTGCTTTTATTAATTGGGAATTGTTTGAATTACCAGGAATAAATTTAGAAGACATTGTTATACCTGTAAAAGAGTATGACTGCTTGCCTAACGAAAAAGATATAACTGAAATTAAACAAGAGGTTATTCTTTCTTTAGACACCCTTTATAAAAATGATATAATTACTGAAAATGACTGTGTTCGAATTAAAAATTCTATTGAAAGTTTTAATGTAAATCCACAAGAATTAAATAAACGATTAGTAGGAAATTTTGATCTATCTACAGAAAAAGGAGGGACATTTTTCTACATCTCACCTATTAGTGAAACTCTTTATTCTGATATAGAAGGTGATAAAGAATCTAAAGAGGCAACTCCTATTGAAAAGATGTTGATAGGATTTCATAATACAATGACACCTGATCATCCTGATCCTGTAATTGATATATCATTCAGAGATTATAGAGGTGATGATGGGACTTATTATAACCTTATTGATTCGGAAGAATTTTTTACCCCAGAAGAATTTGAGCTTGCTGATCATCATTTTCAAGGTGCATTTGATAAATTTGGACAGTTCAATGGAATGATAAAGATATATGGAGACAAGACATATAATCATATTGTTAATTGGAATGATAATAATTTTAGAGAGACTAACTGCGGTGCTTTTAAAATAAACTTAGCCTACCTACAAGGAGAATTAAAAAGTTCAAAAGTGGATGCTGAAAATTATAGTAGAATCAAAGCAAAGGGTGATAAATTCGGGGGACTTTACATTTATAAAGATAATATTCGTGTTTTACCATATGGCAACTCTGAATATGATTTTTTAGATATTGAGAAAAATAGGACAAAAAGAATGTCAACATATTTCTTCTCTTATCGAAGAATGTTTGGTATAATTGAAATTTCAGCTAATAGTAATAATAGCTTAGTAGAGAAGGCAGGAAGAGAGGGGTTTATAGAAAACAAAGCTTATAGGCAATTACAAGCTATTCTTAAAAATTTTTTCATTCAATTAGCTGCCGATTTTTTTGATGAAAAAGGAAATACACCCCAATCTGAATATTGGCATAAAAAGAAAGAAGAACTTAACACATTTCATCGAGCATTAGAAAGACGAGACAAACTTGCTGTAGGTCGTAAAGAGAAATTCTTGAAAAAACTTGAATCTTTCTTTAAAAACTTAGCATCTGGAAAATTCAAGACTGCAATTAATAATATTATAGGTGAGACACGAAAAAATTATGATTCTCTGTTATACACTAAGGATATTGATAAAGCCAGTCAAAAAATAATCGATTATGAATTTGAAGCACGACAAAAGATCTGTGATTACAAAAAGGAAATTGCTGTTTCTAACCCAAAAGGATTTATAATTTCTAAAACTGCAAGAATAGATTTTGAAACCTATATGAAGGAGTTTCATCTTTTAGAGGAGACTATATTTAAAAATGCTGTTGACGAAATAGATAACATTGTTGATGAATACACGAAAAGACTAAATATAGAAATTAGTAAACGGAAGAGATTGGAGCAAGCCGTAGAACTGATTTCGATAGAAGCCAGAAAAATAAATACAAAAAAGAAAAACGAAACGAATGAAGTTGTTAGTGATGTTTCCAAACAAGTGAAAGAACTTACTTCTGAATTGATTTTAGACTTGGACAATCAAATCAGAACTGTAAAAGATCGTTTCAAAAACTTAAGCATAAACAGTTCTGACGACTTTAATTTAGTAATAGAACGAAAATCGATGGAAGATGAGATCGAAATGATCAGTCATCGTAATACATTTGTTATGGATGGAATTATCAGGCAGTTTGAAGGATTTTACATTCAAAAAGATGCTGATGGGCTGATAATTACAAATGACCAAATTACAGATGCTTTGTCCGAAGAGTTAGAGGATTTAAGAGAACGTATTCAAACAGATGTTGAACTAAGTCAGTTGGGGTTAGCTGTTGGTGTTTTACACCACGAATTTAATAGCACAGTCAAGTCTATTAGAAGCAGCCTGAAGGATTTAAAGGCTTGGTCGGATGTGGATCAGCAGATGGAGGGAGTATATAAAAATATTAAAACCAATTTTGATCACCTTGATGGTTACTTAAACTTATTTACTCCACTAAATCGAAGACTAAATCGAAAACGAGAGGATATTCCTTTATTAGAAATAAAAATGTTTATAATAGATCTGTTTAAGTCCCGATTTGAGAGACACGATATCCAATTTAAGCACACCAAAGGGTATGCATTACAAAATATATACGGATTTCGCTCCACTTTTTATCCTGTATTTGTAAATATAATTGATAACGCAATATATTGGCTCAAACAAAGTAATACAGACGAAAAAACAATCCGACTACATGCGGATGATACGGGTATTTATATTTCAAATAATGGAGTACAAATATCATTACAAGATAGAGAGAGGATGTTTAATCTTGGGTTTTCAAGAAAGCCAAATGGTCGAGGTATGGGCCTAAGTATCAGTAAAGAGGTGTTAAATGCTGAGAATTATGACATCACGAATATAGCACCTATAAAGGGTAGTACAGTTTCTTTTAAAATCGAAAAACAATAATTAATATGAGTAATACTTTTTTTGAAAAATCCAAAGAAATAGCAAACGATTTTCTACAAAGCATCGTATTTCTGGATGATAGGGCCTTTGCTGATAATTCTGATGTAGAATCAAATCCTGAAACTAAACATAACGCTTTTAACATAATAAAGATATCAAAGGCGTTTGCGAAGCAACAAAAAGTTTGTGCAGTATATAACCCTACAACTGTTTCTGATATTGACGACTTTAAAGAAATCTCAAAAAAAGCAGATGTTGTGATTCTTGATTGGTATATTGACGTGCAAAACACCGATACTGTGACAGAAGAAGACTTAACTGCTGATGCAGAAGAAGAAGATACCAGAGGAGAATATACGAAACAAATAATTTCAGATTTAATAGCTAGCTCTGCTGAGAATAGCCTGAAATTAATTATTGTTTATACGGGAGAGGATACCTTAGAGGATATTGTCATCACTATCCATAAAAAGATAGCAAAACAAAATGATGGATTTCAAGTCACACATGATGAGTGTATGATATCTTCTGCAAATATTCGAATATTAGTTCGAGGTAAATCAGAGGGTAAACCAAAGGGGGAATCAGAGGATACACGATTTACGTCTCGCACTCATTTACTCGACAAACTCGTAACCTATGACGAATTGCCCTCTTTTGTTTTAACTGAATTTACTAAAATGACTACTGGTCTTTTATCGAATTTCGCATTATTGTCCTTGACTACAATTCGTAATAATTCACATAAAATACTTCATTTATTTTCCAAAGAATTAGATGCTCCATATTTGGGACACAAAGCTATTCTTCCTGTTCAAAACGATTCTGAAGAACTTCTTTTGAAGCTATTTGGTGATACTGTTTCTGATTTATTACATTATACATCCATATCTAAAAAAGTGCAAGATGACTTAATTGACACATGGGTTGATAACAATATTAATGATGAAAACATCACTTTGGCTGGTAAAAGCATCAATAGAACCAAAGAATCGACACTAGCATTACTTCATTCGGATATAATGGATGTAAAAAAAAGATTCGAGGAGGTATTAAAAGAAAGCAAGATAAAAGAAATTCAAAATTCAAAAACAACCGAATTATTCCTCAATCTTGATGGACAGAACCCGGATCATATTAATACTATTAATAGTGATTTTGCAAAATTGACTCATCATAAAAGCTTATTTATTCCAAAAAACATAGATCCCAAATTATCTTTAGGTACTGTTATTCGAAGCTCAACACAGCGAGAGGAATATTACGTTTGCATTCAGCAAAGATGTGACTCTGTAAGAATAAAAGAAAATAGGAAGTTCTTGTTTTTGCCATTAACAGTAGCTACTGAAAATAAGTTTATCTTTATTACACCCGAAGGTGTTAAACTTAAATTGAACAAAACGTCGTATTCAATAAAGACGATCAAATTTAAATGCAATAACAATGAAAGTGAAATAAAAGGAAAAAAAAACGTCGCAGGAAAATACATTTTCAGCCAAATATATGAAGGGGATGAACAATATGAATGGGTATTCGACTTAAAAGATTTGCATTCACAAAGAATAGTTGCAAACTATGCTGCATCTCTTTCTCGTGTGGGACTTGATGAATCGGAATGGCTAAGAATATCTGGAAGCTAACAATAAATTGTATAAACACAAACAAGAATAGCAAAAACACTAATCCATTAACAAAAAGAGAGTAAAAGTAATTTATTACGCACTCTATTGAATCTAAAGAAAGAAACAAATAAAAAACATGATTAAAAAGAAAATTTTATCTATTAGCCTATTGCTGTTTTTTGCATCTACAATCTGTAGTGCACAAAAGTTGTCAAATGACGAATCTCGTGCGTATACAAAAGCAAAAATAGCAGCGCGAAGCAGCATGTACGATGCTAAATATAGCAACGAATGGGATGCTAGAATACTTACTAATGGTAGTCATAAAATGAAATTCTCCTATACAATCTTCGGAGATATGCCTCAAGATGGACGCTCTTTGTACATCTCGATGCATGGTGGTGGAAACACGACCGAAGAGGCAAACACGCAACAGTGG
>CAMRAP010000111.1 GCA_947039985.1 uncultured Odoribacter sp. | reverse complement strand
CGAGATTCTCCGGAGTGACTGGAGTTCAGACGTGTGCTCTTCCGATCTGCAAGAAATAACCGTTACACAGAAAGACAGCGCTGCAGTACATGGCTCAGGGAAACTAGATGTTTTTGCCACCCCTGCTATGGTAGCCTTGATGGAGAACACAGCTATGCGCTGCCTAGAAGATGTGTTGGAACCAAATTCTGATACGGTAGGCATCGAAATAAATGTAAAACATACTAAAGCGACTAAAATAGGCCAGAAAGTCAATTGCCAAGCAACTGTTATTGAAGTAGATGGAAGACGTATTCGGTTTGAAATTGAAGCTTCAGATGAAAAAGGAGCTATAGGTAATGCAACTCATGATCGCTTTATCATTCAGCCTGAAAAATTTATGAGCAAGCTTTAATCGATGATTATGGGAATAATGCATTTATCACCAGACTGGTCAAAGAAAACCATCCTTATTGCCGAAGATGTCGATTCGAATTATACTGTGCTAGAAGCACTGTTAAGACAAACTCAAGTCCACGTATTACGAGCCCATAATGGGTTAGAGGCCATTGAAATGATCTCGAAACAGGTCGAAATTGATCTGGTACTCATGGATCTTAGTATGCCTAAAATGAATGGAATAGAAGCTTTGCAGCAGATCAGACAACAAATGCCTGACAAAATCGTAATAGTACAAACAGCTCACGATATTTCAGAAGAAATAGTGGAAGCAAAGTTTGATGATATTTTACAGAAACCAATCAGTCGAAATAATCTTATTCAGCTATTAAGTAAATATTTGGTATAGTATGCATTATAATCTGACCTCAGAATTTAAACCAACAGGCGACCAACCCGAAGCAATAAAGCAACTAATAGAGGGAATTCGAAACGATAGAACCTCTCAAGTTTTACTAGGAGTCACTGGGTCGGGAAAAACATTTACAGTTGCCAATGTCATTAATCAAATAGAGCGACCAACTTTAATTCTGAGTCACAACAAAACTTTAGCAGCACAACTTTACGGAGAATTCAAAGCATTCTTTCCTGACAATGCTGTTGAATATTTTGTTTCCTACTATGACTATTACCAACCGGAAGCTTATCTTCCAACCTCTGATACATATATAGAAAAAGATCTTGCCGTAAACGATGAAATCGATAAATTGCGATTACGAGCAACTAGTGCACTACTCTCTGGCAGACGTGATGTCATTGTCATTTCATCGGTTTCCTGCCTCTATGGTATGGCAGATCCAACTGTTTTTGAAACCAATGTTGTCAAGCTTAAAACAGGTATGAGTATCAATAGAAATACATTGTTGAGACAATTAATTGATGCACTATATGCGAATAATGAGATTGAATTTAAACGAGGTAGCTTTCGCGCAAAAGGAGAAACAGTAGATATCTTTCCAGCCATTGAATCTTTTGATGGAGTGGCTTATCGCATTGAATTTTGGGATAATGTAATCGACAGAATTTCATCCTTTAACCCTACAACAGGAGAATCGATAGGCATTCAAGACGAACTGACAATCTATCCTGCCAATTTATTTGTGACAAGCAAAGACACTGTCGGTCGTGCCCTATTAGAAATAGCCAAAGACCTAGAAGTGCAAGTAAATTTTCTGAAAGATGTAGGTAAATTTCTTGAAGCAAAACGCTTGGAAGAGCGTGTTAAATATGATATAGAAATGATTAAGGAACTGGGATATTCTCCTGGTATTGAAAATTACTCCCGATATTTTGACGGTCGAAAAGCTGGGGTTCGTCCATTTTGCTTAATGGATTATTTCCCGGACGATTTTCTAATGGTCGTAGACGAATCACACGTTACCCTGTCTCAAATCCGTGCCATGTATGGAGGAGATCACGCCCGAAAGGCTAATCTTATAGAGTATGGTTTTCGCCTTCCTTCGGCATTCGATAATCGCCCTTTAACCTTTGACGAGTTTGAAGAAAAAGCGAAACAAACCATATATATTAGCGCAACACCTGCTGACTATGAACTGGAAAAAAGTGATGGAATTATTGTTGAGCAAGTAATCCGCCCTACAGGAATTCCGGATCCAATCATTGAAGTAATCCCCAGTCTTAACCAAATAGATTATTTGGTGGATGAGATCCAAAAACGCATTGATTTACAAGAACGAACACTAGTAACAACCTTAACTAAAAGAATGGCTGAGGAGTTAAGTAAGTACTTTGATCGGATCAATATTAAATGTCAATATATTCATTCAGATGTAGATACACTTGAACGTGTCAAGATATTAGAAAATTTACGCAAGGGAATTATTGATGTTTTAGTTGGAGTCAATCTATTGCGTGAAGGACTAGATTTACCTGAAGTCTCTTTAGTTGCTATCCTAGATGCAGATAAAGAGGGTTTTCTACGCTCTACTCGCTCTTTAACACAGACTGCTGGTCGTGCTGCCCGTAATATAAATGGCAAAGTGATTATGTTTGCCGATAAAATTACACGCTCCATGCAAACGACTATTGATGAAACAAATTACCGCCGTGAAAAGCAACTAAAATACAATGAAGAGCACAATATCACTCCTCGACAAATCAAAAAATCTTTAGAATCTGCTTTTTCAGGAGAGAAATCCGATGCATATATAGAAGAGGAGCATCAACAGATGGTTGCAGACCCCGTTATCTCCTATATGAGTAAAGCGGATATTGAGAAAAACATTCAAAGAATCAAAACGGCAATGAAAAAAGCGGCTAAAGAGCTGGATTTTCTGGAAGCAGCTCGACTTAGGGATGAGATGTATTTGTATGAAGATCAATTAAAGAAGTAGCATTAAAAAAAAATCACTCTTTTAAAAGATCACTCACCAATTTCTTGAAAAATCCTTTATAAGAATCTATTTTTACTCGACCACTTAAATACTCTTGTCGCTCTATTTCAAAAACTCTAGCTGAAAGCCATTGAGCCATTTTATAACGTTGCCCCTCATCGCCACATTGTTCATTAATTTTTATCGCCCAACGATAAAGTTCTGCATCTGCAAGCTTCTCTTCATTCCATCTCTCCTCTGCCAAAACAATAAAAGTTTTCCAATCTCCAACGTTCTCTGCGGCAGACATACGAGCATGTCGAACAGTCTGACGCCAATTCTCGACCTTCTCTTTTTTAAATTGTTTTGCATAGGCTTTAAATCCAGCCTCATCAAAAGAACTATCTTTTACAAAGTGTTCTGCTCCTGCTGTCCATAGCGCAGTGATCTTTCCATTTACTGGCTCCTGACCATAGAGGGCAAAAAGTTCATCTCGTTGCCTTAATAGATATTCAAAAAAAGGTACACTTGCCTCTACAACATATTGATTAAAAAGATTCCAATACTTTTCTTCCTTCAAGGATGGAGGTAAAAGTCGAGTTAAATAATCCATTGCCACCTGCGAAGCTTCCTTTTTCTTCCCAGCTCTAGAAAGAACAAGCATATACTCTTCTACAAATGAAGCACCATCATAACCTCCTTCATATCGATCTTGTAGCGCCTCCATACCTCTGCCATCGACAACTCGCTTAGCTTCATTTAGTAGCTCTTTTTCACCATCAATTTTTATAACTCGATGCAACTCCTCTCCATTTGCAGCTGTAAATACAAAACGGGCTTGTTTACCTTCCCTACTTATATTTATAAAGTGCTTCACAAAAAAATCAGTCACATTCGGGTCAGTAAAAACAGTGTCTACTATATTTTGATGCTCTCTTCCATCCACATAATTATCAATAAAGATCCATTTGTTTAAGCGCTGTGCTTTTTCTTGAGCCTCTTTATCTGATAAGGCTTCAAAAGGAATACCTTTTGCTTTCTGTAAAGCTTTATTTCCATTTGTGATAAATTCATCTTCAGAGAAATATCCCTCTGCCCCGTATAGCAACTTTCCTTTTTTTGTCAGATATAAAAATGCAGGATATTCCTTTATTTGGTTTTTTTGAATAACTCCTACTGCCTCTTCTCCACTCAAATGCAAACAAACAAAATTACGATTATAAAGATCGGCTACCTCATCCAGATGAAATACATTCTTCTCCATCAGTAGCGAAGCTTGATTATTATCAGCAGAGATATAAACAAATACTTTTTTATCCTCTTTAGCTGCAAGAGTAATAGCTGCCTCGATATCCGTATCCACGAATAAAATTGAACGACTGTTCTTTTTTTTCTTTTCAGCCACTTTTTGTGCCAATTGAAAGACCTCTCGTAAAACATTAGGCTTTTGTTCCACTTTATCTGGAGCAACAACTCCTACCAAATCGCCATAAGGCATAAAGAAAGCAAATGTAGGATATGGATACATCAACAAACGCTGTTCGAACTCCTTACCAAAGGTGGTGTTCACGTCGATTTGTATAGCCACTACATTTTTCAACATATAATGAGTCAACTCACTTTGCTTCTGTATCGATTTTTGAATTTTAGCATCCACAGCTCCAACTGACACCAAGACCAATTTGTTTTCTCGGGCTGCAATTAAACTCGCTTGCTCCCAAGTGAGTGGTTGAAATAAAACTGGATTTGACTGGGCAAAGACAGATACTCCACTCAGCCAAATTAATATACTTATAAACAGCACTCTTTTTTTCATACAAAATTCTATTCATTTTTCAGAAGATCCATCAACGCATCTTCATCATTCTTACGGCACCTCCACCCCTTTTCCTTCCTTCTTCTTCATACTTCTTTTCTGTCTCTTTTGATTTTTCTGCCCCTACCGTATCCCCTATCTTCAGTTGAAGATGAGCTTTTACATCCATCAAGCTAGCTTTTTTGAAATAGTTAGATGCAGTCCCACACATACGATCGATCCACTCTATTCCCTGCTCTACTAACACTTTATCATCACATAAAGACAATGCTTCTATATTTTCTTCAAAGTAATTATACTCAAGTTCCTTTCGAAATAAATTATAACTCAAGACTTCCTTCATTTTATGAAGCAAACCAGCAAAATCTCCTGAACGAATATATGCAGCAGTATAAAGATTGGCTAGTGCAATCGGAGCAAGATCGCTATCTAGTGACAATAAATATTGTATCATGTCTAAATTTCTTTGCTCATCAAAGCTACTCTTTGCATGGGGTCTCCACATAGACAACTCTCTAGTAGCCATCTTGATGGAACTTTCCGTTTTTTGATTAACAAGTTTCTCACTGGCTAAAACATAAAATTTATTGGGATTATTCATCACATACTTCAAAGGAGTGGATAAAGGATCACTGATATTATCACGTATCAATGCCCAATTTTCTTTCGTTGCAAGTTGATCACTTGGCAATGCATTCAAATATTCCATAGCCACTTCTTCTCTCTCTTTTTGCATGTATGCTGCCCCCAAAACAGAAAGATAATCAGCTAAAAACGCACTCCCTTTTTCTCCATTCTCATAACGTTTCATCATGCCAACAAGACTACTTTGAGGATCATTAGCTTTTTTTGCACCTGCGATCAACCAATCAGGAGAGCCTGCACCAACCATACGATGCACCACTTGCTGAGTCTCGGGATCAACGAATACCAATGTAGGAAATGCCTTTATTTCAAATTGGCTTTTCAAGATAACTCCATCAGCATCTTTTTCCATATCGTATTTCACATTAATGAAGGTCTCATTAAAATAGTCTGCCACCGTATCTTGTGTAAATACTTTTTTATCCAAAGTTTTACAAGGACCACACCAAGATGTATAACAATCAACAAAAATCAATTTCTTCGCTTTCTTTGCCTTCCTCAAAACCTTTTTCCACTCTTTGGTTTGTTCAAAATCAATCCGTCTATTTTGTGCTTGAACATTCAGCACCATAGCAACAACTAAGCACAACAATAATATTTTTTTCATCGTCTTTTATATTTATTTTATTATAATTCTCTAGCTTATCTTTTTACAATCTCGTAAAATTCTCTCAGTTTTTTCTCAAAGTTATAGATCAACTCACTATATATTTCAGAAGTTGTAGGAGTAAAGAAAAAGCCATTCTCCATATATGAAAAATAT
>CAMRAP010000110.1 GCA_947039985.1 uncultured Odoribacter sp. | reverse complement strand
CAGGAATTAAAGCGGATGCTGTCGTTTTAACAGAATACTACACATGATCGTCTTCTGCCTGGTTTAGATTAGAACTTGACATCCAAGGAAAACGTTTAGGTAATAAAATACTCGAACTAGATAATGTGTGTAAAAGCTTTGATACGACCTATATGGTCAAAGACTTTTCATATAAATTTGTGAGAGGAGATAAAATTGGAATTATAGGTAAAAATGGAGTCGGTAAATCCACTTTCCTAAATATCATTACTCAAAACTTAGAGCCTGATAGCGGTAGTATTTCCATTGGCGAAACCGTTAAATACGGATATTATACACAATCAGGTATCAAATTTGATGACAATGATAGGGCTATTGATATTGTAAAAAATATCTCTGAACGCATAGAGCTAGGAAGCAATAGAGTGATGTCTGCATCACAGTTTTTGGAGTACTTTATGTTTACAGACAAACAGCAATATTCACCTGTATCTAAACTTAGTGGAGGGGAGAGACGAAGATTATACCTACTCACCATATTGATGGGTAATCCAAATTTTCTTATTCTTGATGAACCTACAAACGACCTAGATATCGTAACACTGAATGTGCTCGAAGAGTATCTTCAAAGTTTTAAAGGGTGTTTGCTAGTTGTTTCCCACGACCGTTTTTTCACAGACAAAGTGGTAGACAGAATTTTTGCATTCAAAGGAGATGGAGTTGTCAAGGATTTCCCGGGTAACTATACACAATATAAGAATCAACAAGAGGAAGAAAAAGAGCTACAACAAAAAGAGGAAAAGGAGAAAAAAAAACAGCCACAAGAACAAATACAGCCAGCTGTAAGTAGTGCTAAAAAAGCTGAGAAGAAACCAAAACTAAGCTTTAAAGAACGTCAAGAAATGATGCAGTTGGAAAAAGATTTAGAGCTATTTAATGTTGAAAAATCAACCATTGAAACAGCTTTAAACTCAGGAACACTGAGCAATGATGAACTCTTGATGAAAGCAAACAGAATCGCTGAGCTGATCGATCTTTTGGATACGAAAGAGATGAGATGGCTTGAATTAAGCGAAATGGACTCCTAATATTCAATTGTCTTAAATCTTCAATATGGTACGAAAAGCAATAGAAAGTTTTCTAAAAAAATATCAGATTCCGCAAGATGCAGGATTTATCGTGACAGTAAGTGGTGGAGCAGACTCTATCAGTCTGTTACACGCTTTTAAATACCTCAACTTGCGCATATTAGTACTGCATTGCAACTTTTCCCTACGGGGAAAAGAGTCAGACATGGATGAACAGTTTGTAAAACGCTTTTGTGAAAGCTACGGCATCACTCACAGTGTCAAAAAATTCAATACCATTGAATATGCCAATGAAAAAGGAATTAGCATTGAAATGGCAGCAAGAGAACTCCGATATGCTTGGTTTAAAGAGATCAAAGAAAAAAAGAATATGGACTACATCGTTGCTGGACACCATGCAGATGATGTTGCCGAAACTGTGTTTATAAACTATTGTAGAGGAACTGGTATAAAAGGACTCACAGGTATAAAACCGATAAACAATGACGTTATACGTCCACTTTTATCCTGCACCAAAGCCGATATTCTAAACTATATTGAAGAAAATCAATTGGGCTATCGTACAGATTCAAGTAATAATTCATTGGATCATGTCCGCAATAGAATACGACATCAAGTCATACCTGTATTGAAGGAGATCAATCCATCTTTTTTAGATACGGTTGCAGACAACTGTAATACCTTTACAGAAACGGAAAAAATATTCAGATATGGCATCCAGAAATTACAAGAAAGTGTTCTAGATTGCGAAGAAGATGAAATCTTAATTGATATTGCAAAAACATTAGCAACACCAGCACCTTATACCCTACTCTATGAAATATTAAAACCATTTGGTTTCAATAAAACTCAAATTGGAGATATTCTAAACAGCCATACAGCTATCCCAGGCAAACAATTTGTGGCGAACAAGCATATTTTAGTGAGGGGACGAACTTACTGGCGACTTTACGACAATTCAAATAACATTCAAACCACGATTAACATTGACGAATGTGGCAATTACAACATAGGCTCTTTAGCCTTTGAAGTGAGTTGTTTTCCAAAACCAGAGAATTTTGAAATACCCATGCAATCAAATATTGCTTGTATGGATGCAGATAAAGTCAAGTTTCCACTTCTAATTCGCAACTGGCAAGTAGGAGACTATTTCTGTCCCATCGGAATGAAAAAAAGTAAGAAGAAGCTTAGCGATTTCTTTATCGATCAAAAATTCAGTAGTAAACAAAAAAAAGAATGTCTACTATTGAACTCTGACAATAAAATTTGTTGGATTATTAACCATCGATTAGATGACAGATTTAAAATCAATGCATTGACTAAAAATATTATTCAGGTTCATATCAAGAAATAAGATCATATTAAAGCAAGCGAATCACCTTTCCCGAACTAGTTTCGTGGAAATGTGGTAAAAATAGAATAGCCTTCGGTTGTTCGTAATCAGACAGTAAAGCTTTCAGTTTTTTTTGTAATTGATCAAGCGCTCTAGGAGCTAGCGGGTTTCCTTCAATGACAAGTACGATATGCTCTCCTAGTCGTTCATCGGCTTGTGAACTAATAAAATAACGCCTAGAAATATTTATGGCTATTTTTCTCTCTATCAGCTCTGGAAAAAACTTCAGACCACCGGAGTTAATCACCTGATCATAACGTCCCAACCACTTAAAAGAGTACTGATTAACCAACTCTACCATATCATTGGTCACAAATATTTTCTCTTTTAAATGTGGAGCCTCAATCACTAAGCAATCCCGCTCATCGGTTGAAAAACAGACCTTTCCCAAAGCCAAATAACATGGATCGCAGTTTAAACGCCGTAATGCAATATGCGACACCGTTTCTGTCATTCCATAAGTAGCATAAGATACCGTTGGAAGCCCTTTTAATCCTCGTTCTAGATGGGGAGAAACCGAAGCCCCCCCTATCAATAAATGTTTTATTTCAGCTAAAACAGCCTGCTCCTTAGGATGTTTCAACGTCTCTTCTACCTGCATCGGAACCATGGCAACTAAATCAATCTCCCTGTGCTCAATATTTCGTAAAGGACGAGAAGAAACATCAGCAATAATCAGATCAGCCCCTGCCTCCAAAGCTCTAACCACCATCATCTTTCCTGCAATATACGACACAGAAAGGCACAATAGCAAAACAGACTCCTCACAGATACCAAAATATTCATTTGTCAATCTAGCAGAAGCTCGCATATCCTCCTTGCTTAATTGCATCTCCTTTGGCTTTCCTGTTGAACCAGAAGTATGACCTATGACATAAGACTGATCGTTAAACCACTCCTGTAAAAAGGCGGTAAGCTCCTCATTCCCCTGCTCCTCTTGCCAGCTTTTGAATATATTTGCCATCCTCTTCATGACCTAGACTATTTTTATCGATAATTTACACCCTTTCTGCACCAAGCAAGTAGGCGTATTATTGGTATATAACTGACCTGTCCCAAGTCCTTGTGGCATTGTGATGGGGAGTCTCGACACCCATTGAGCGATAGCATTCAGACCGACATTCGACTCCAATGCCGAAGTCACCCACCAGCCTATATTCCGTTCTTCTGCCAATTGAATCCACTCTTCTGCTCCTTCAAAACCACCACATAATGCCGGTTTTAATATGATATATTGAGGCTGTATTCTTTCTAAAAGTTCCTGTTTTTTCACCCACTCATTGACTCCTATCAACTCCTCGTCCAAAGCAATGGGTATGGGGCTTGATTGACATAAAGTAGCCATCTCTTTCCACGCTCCTTGCCGTATGGGTTGTTCTATTGAATGGAGATCGAAACTGGCTAAAGCTCTCAATTTTGCCATTGCCTCAGAGGGAGTAAATGCTCCATTGGCATCCACTCGTAATTCTAATTCATCACGACTAAATCTTTGTCGTATATAACTCAAAAGTGAAAGCTCTGCATCAAAATCAATTGCTCCTATCTTTAATTTTAAACAACGAAAACCATCCTCCAATTTCTGTTGGATACGCTCTAGCATCGTTTCACGACTGCCCATCCAAATCAAACCGTTTATTTCAATGGATTGACTCCCCGCTGTAAAAGGCGAAGGGAAATAAATCTCTCCACCATACAACAAATTACGTTTCGCCATCTCCACCCCAAAACGAATAGAACTCCATGCGTTTAACTCCTGCAACTGTATACTGTCAATACGATCACAAACCAACTGCAATTGCTCCTCATAATCAGGTCTATCATCATCACTCAGTCCTATAAACAAGGCACACTCCCCCACTCCAATCACAGCTGGATTTACATCATTCCAAATTCGAATAAAATAGGTCGACTTATCACGCATCACTCCGCGAGAAGTACCCACAGGTTCTTTAAAATGAAGGCTATATTTTGTATATGATGCTTTTAGCATGTTCTAAAACCATTAAGGAAACTTAGGGAATTTATCAAAGGCAGGATCACGTTTTTCCAAGAAAGCACGTTTCCCTTCTTGTGCCTCTTCCATCATATAATACATCATCGTTGCATCACCTGCAAACTCCATCAATCCATGCTGTCCATCCAATTCAGCATTTAAAGCTCTTTTTATCATTCGAACTGCCATTGGACTACGTTGCATGATGGTCTGACACCACTCCACGGTTTCGTTCTCCAATTGCTCCAAGGGTACAACCTTATTCACTAATCCCATCTCTTCCGCCTCTTTAGCAGAGTATTGACGACATAAGAACCAAATTTCACGTGCTTTTTTCTGACCCACACAACGAGCCAAGTAAGACGAACCAAATCCTCCATCAAAACTACCCACTTTAGGACCCGTCTGACCGAATATGGCGTTTTCTGAAGCAATACTTAAATCACAAATCACATGTAGAACATGACCACCACCAATAGCATAACCATTCACCATAGCAATCACAGGCTTAGGCAGTGAACGGATAGCCTTATGCATATCCAAAATATTCAAACGAGGTACTCCATTTTCATCAATATAACCACCCTCTCCCTTTACATTCTGATCACCACCAGAACAAAAAGCCTTATCGCCTATACCTGTTAAAACGACCACACCTACATCACTTTTCTCTCGACAGATACGCATCGCATCCAACATTTCATCACTGGTCTGTGGACGAAAAGCATTGTATACTTGTGGACGATTGATCGTTATTTTTGCTATTCCTTCGAAGAACTCAAATTTGATATCCTCGTATTCTTTTATGATTTTCCAATCTCTCATGGTATTGTATTTAGTTTTTTAATTTTCTGAAATAATCTTTTAGCACCTCTGCATTTCTGAATCGAGGGGTTTCAATGGCTAGAATAGCAGCCTGTTTACTTTCAGCAAAGAATGCAGGCAGTACCTCATTCAACTCCTTTTCATCACCAGCATAAAAATAATCGAAATGATGAAGTTCAGCAAATCCTTGAACATTTACCTCTTGCGCTGTTTCAAAGCACTCTTCCAACTCTTTTTGTTCCGAGGGACCGGGGATAAAACGAAAAATTCCACCACCCCCATTTTTCAGCACTATGATTTTTAATTGAGGAGTGATATATTTATTCCACAAAGCATTGGAATCATACAAAAAACTCATATCGCCAGTCAGTAAAACGGTTAAATCACCATTGACAACAGCAGCCCCTACAGCTGTAGAAGTGGAGCCTTCAATACCACTAGTGCCCCGATTTCCATCCACACGTGCCACCTGTGGATAGTGGAATAATTGAGCATATCTCACCGAAGTACTATTAGCCAATTGCAAGGCTACTCCTTCAGGTAAGGCAGGTAATATCATTGAAAAAGCTTTCCAATCAGACCATTCCACTTGCGCGGCAAATTGTTGATGCTTGCACTCTGCCAACTCTTTTTTCTCACGCCACAAAGTAGCATAATTAGAAGGTGTTGATTTCAGTAGATCGGAAGAGCACACGTCTGAACTCCAGTCACTCCGGAGAATCTCGT